>JAJQAK010000101.1 GCA_021203845.1 Clostridia bacterium
CCGCCGTACCTCATGTCCCCGAACACCGGGCAGTTTATGGACGCCATCTGAACCCTTATCTGGTGAGTCCTTCCGGTGTGGAGGTTGACCTCGCAAAGCGACAGCCCCATGCGCGATGCCGCGACGGCGTAGTCGAGAGACGCGAACTTAGCGTTTTCGTCCGTCTTCGTGCAGACGGTGACCATGTTGTTCACGGGGCTTTTTCTGAGGTAGTTCTCGAGCGTGGCGCGGGGCCTTTTGGGAACTCCGGAAAGTACCGCGAGGTATCTTTTGGAAAAACCGCCGCCCTTCATGCTCTCGCAAAGTCTCGAGGCCGCCTTGTCGGTCTTGGCGAACACCATGACGCCACCCGTGGGCCTGTCGAGCCTGTGGACGAGCCCCAGATACACGTTCCCGGGTTTTTGGTGCGTCTCCTTTATGTAGCGCTTGACGCAGTCGAAAAGCGAGTCGTCCCCGCTCTCGTCGGGGCAGCAGGGAACGTTCTGCGGCTTCATGGCGACGATTATGTGGTTGTCTTCGTGCAAAACTATGAGGTCTTCCGTGTTCATGATATGCCTCGGAATAATCCGCTCGCGCCGCAGGGAAGAACTATCCCGTCCCCCGTCGGGAGCCCCACTTCGTACGACTCGAAGTCCCCCGCAAAGTCTTTGAGGGTGAGCCTCAATATGTCTTCCGTGACCGCGGGGGCGAGCCCCGTCGTGTAGCTGTTGATGAGAAAAAAAAGCGGCTTTTCGCAAAGGACCCCGGTCGTGAGCTTCACGAAGTCGTAAAGGTCGTCCTCTATCTTCCACATTTCCCCGGACGGCCCCCGGCCGTAGCTCGGCGGGTCCATTATGACGGCGTCGTACCTGTTGCCGCGGCGCAGCTCCCTCGCGACGAACTTTCCGCAGTCGTCGACGATGTACCTTATGCCGCGCTCTATCCCGGACGCCCTGGCGTTTTTTCCGGCTCTTTCCACCATCCCCTTGGCGGCGTCGACGTGCGTGACAACGGCTCCCGCCTTTGCGCACGCGACGGAGGCCCCGCCGGTGTAGGCGAAAAGATTGAGAACCTTAACGTCCTCCCGGCCGCTTTTTTTTATGAGCGAGGACATCTCGTCCCAGTTGACGGCCTGTTCCGGGAACACCCCGGTGTGTTTGAACCCCATGAGCTTCACCGCAAGCGACATGCCGCCGTACGAGACGGACCACTCGTCCGGAACCTTTCCGCGGCAAACCCACAAGCCGCCGCCCCTGTCGTTTCTGCGATACACGGCGTCGGGATTTAAAGAGTAAAGGTCTTTTTCCGCGTGCCAGATAATCTGGGGGTCGGGTCGCAGAAGAGTGACGCCCGCCCAGCGCTCAAGCTTCATGCCGTCGCCCGTCGCGATGATTTCGTAATCAGTCCATTTGTCCGCCGTCTTCATGACAACCATTATACATTACGCCGCACCATATAACAAATTTTTTGCCCGGCGAAAAAACACAAATGACTTCGCGCCGCCCACGCAAAAATAATTTACGGCGGTTAGAAAAAATGCATAAGCACGGGAAGGTTTCACGCCCACCATCAGCTCACGTCCCGCGGCGGCGTTTCCCTCCGGCGAAATCACTCGGCTTCCCCGCCATACGGGAAAAAGTGCACCGCATTTTTGCCCGCCGCGCGCGAAATCCCCCCGCATATGCGGCGTCCGCGAATGGCGTTCCCGCGCGGGACAGTCCAGCGGTTGTGGACACGGTGGAAAAGTCCGTGCACATCTTGTGGAAAAGTTCCCGGGCATCCAAAAAAAACCACCGCGGAACCTGCCGGGTGGTCTTTGTTATCAAGTTTGTTTTTCTTTAACGGAAGTTAAAGAAAAACCTCGAAACCCGTCTCGGTCGTCCCTGGAGAGAGTTTATATTGACGTGCAGCTTATCCGCCGCAGGTTAATCCGAATTTCGTGGTAACTATCATACCACGGAAAATTTATCTGTCAAGCCCGAAATCGGAATTTTTAAATGTTTCACGGAGCTTATTTCCCATCGGAGTAAAGGAGTTTTCCGCAGTTCTCGCACTCTATGAACCCTTTGGCCTTGATTTTTTCCTTGGCGCTTATCGTGAGTTCCGTGCCGCATCCGCTGCACCTGCCGCCGGTCAGTGGCACGACTATGGGGAATACTTTTTCCGAGAGTTTGACCTCGTATTTTCTCATGAGCTCCGGGTCGATTCCTTTTCTGATCTCCTTCATCTCGCTCTGGATTCTGTCCCTGTCGGGCTGGCGCGCGGCCACCATCTTTCTGTACGCCTCGCTTATCTCGCCGTTGAAGGACTTCTGCAAAGGTATGGTTTCCTTCCTCAGCGCGTCCATCCTCTCCATGATTTTTTTCACTTCGGCGCAGATTTTCTGCTCGTCCGTCCTCATGGCGCGTATCTGGGCCGCGAGTTTCTGAGCATTCTTTTTGTAAAACGAAACGTCCGCGCCGCTTTCGACGAGCTCCTCGAGGTTGTCGAA
Source organism: Clostridia bacterium (assembly GCA_021203845.1). GTDB lineage: Bacteria > Bacillota > Clostridia > Christensenellales > Borkfalkiaceae > Coproplasma. The sequence goes on from JAJQAK010000101.1 coordinate 2,471, forward strand.
CTCCCCGAGCTGTTCCTCCACGGACTTTATCTCGTCGACTATCCTCGCCTGCGAGGATAGCATCTGCGCAGCACGGTTGTCGAGCTGTTTGAGCTCCTCCTGCACGCGCGCGAGCTGGCTTCTCGCCTGCACAAAGTTTTTTCTTTCCGGAGTCGAGTTTATTTCGTGCTCTATCGCGCGAAGCTCCTTCTCCTTGTCCTGGTAATTGAGAATCTCTTCTATCTGTGACATCTCTTATCTCCTTACAACATGGACCCGTCCGCGTAAAACGTCAGCGTTGAGTCTTTCATTATGTTTTTCAGCCTCTCGCA
>JAJQAK010000165.1 GCA_021203845.1 Clostridia bacterium
TCATGTCGGCGGCACCTTTCTCTCCGCTGTAAAGTATTTCAGCGGGAACGAGGACCCGACAGGCGCCTGTTTCTCGGCAGGTATGGACGTGACTCTGTACGTAACGCCGATTGCGTCATCTCTGAAATAATCGCCGTAGTTCAGCTCCACATCCTTGTTGATAAGCCCGGAATACAGGCTTGCCACACCCTGCTGTTCGGCTCTCTGCGCCTCAGAGGACGTGTCTATCGCCTGATGGCAGGTAAACACATCCCCGTCGGCCCATTCGGTGGTCCAGCCGCCCTCGGACGACTGTGTTTTCTTCTCCACCAGCCGTGTGCAGCTGTGGCAGAATACCTCGTCATCCAGCAGACTCATAGTGACCACCCCGGATTAAACGGACGATGGAACGGCGGATCCTGATGCCCCGCATAGGCACTGTTCGTCATGTCCATCGCCTTGCGGTACGGGTCCAGCCGGTCACCGAATATCGTTTTCCAGTTCATGGCGGATTCTGTGCTGGCATTGGCGGATTTCGTATACGAATACCCGCCGAAACTCTCGGACGTGTACGGAGATGCCGTTATTTCGCCGTATTTCGCCTGCCATGCGCTTATCTCGTCAATGATGGTCACTAACGCAGGCGGTACGGCTAACGCCCATATGGAGCCGTCAAACGTCTCGTCTTTCAGCTCCAGCTCGTCCGTATATTGATACACACCGTCATTAAAAATACTGCCGACAATACGGAAATACTGGTTTTCGGTCAGGAACGGCAGCTCGATCTTTCCGTCCTGAACCGTATAAAGGTCGGAATACACATCAATGCAGAAATAGTTGTGTAAGTAGTTCAGGACTTCCTCGATCATGGCTGTCAGCTCCTTTTCTTCTTAGTAGCCTTTGTGGTCTTTCCCTCATCTGTGCCCTTGGAATCAGCGGTCACGCTGTACGGACTGGCGCCGGAATTCGGCTCGTCGTCGTCGCCACCGCCTGTCTCAGGGCCAGGCTCAGTATCCCCAGACGAGGGGTCTATTCCCCCGAGATCGTAGCTACGACCACACCGTCAATCATCTCGGCAAACAGCGCCATGCCGTTTACCACGGTGTCGGATGCGGTCAGGTTGGTGTAATCGGATTCCTCGTGGATTCCGACATAGCCGGTCACGTCGCTGGTGAAGTTGAACGCATTGCCCAGATCAGCGCCGTTGGTCGGCACATAATACAGGACCAGGTTATCCTTCGCCGTGGCGTAAATGGTGCCCTGCGGTACGTTGCTGTTCAGCATGACGGTGCCGAGCCCGATGAAGTTCTCGATGTAGCTCATGCCGAAAGCAGTCTGCAGGGAGATGTTGGCGGTGCCGAGATAATCGGCCACGTCCATCGGATTCAGGAAATACACGCTGTCCACATTATCGGTGTCAAACAGCACCTGCAGCTGGCCCCATGCCTGCGCAATAGCCGCCTGGAACGTAGCACCGCTGGCCTTGCCTGTGCCGGTGGCCAGGAAATTGAAGAAATCAGAACGGATACCACGCTGAACGTCTCTCAGCATCTCATCGGTGGTCATGGAAACGGCCTGGTCAAAGCCCTTCTCGATGATAGCCTCGGCGCTGGTGGCCTTGCGCCACTTTTTCAGCGTGATCTCGGCCCAGTCAACGGCCTCGGTCTCATACAGGCTCAGAGGAATGGTCTCACCCTCGGCCACGTTGCCGTCCTCCAGCGTTCCCTTTGCTTTGTAGGTTTTCAGAACGGTGCCCGCCTGCTTAGCGATCTTGCGGGTCACTCCCAGTGCGTCAAGCAGTTTCTGAACAGAATATCCGAAACTCTCGACAAATTCGACTTCCCTTGCCCGTGCAAGTTTGTCGGCGGTAATCAGATTGGTTTCTGCCATTGTTATTCAGCTCCTTTTTCAGAATTTTGTGTTGTTGGATTTTGCGGACTAAACAAGTCCAGATTCTCAGCGATCTTGCGTCTGCGTTCCTCCCTGTCGGGAATCTTCATGATTTCCTCTCTTGACAGGGTATTCCCGCCTGCGTTCTGCGGCGGCGTCGGTGTATCTGCGCCCTTAGCGGATGCCGTCTGGATGAAGTCGGACCATTCGTCCTTGATTTGTGACAAGATTTCTGCAGCAGAGACAACATTTCCATCCTTGTCCAGCTCCACGCTGTCTACGTCAGATACTTTCAGAACTGCGTCGATACGCTTGTCGCTGACGCCTGCCTCTTTCAGCAGGTCACGGTATGCCGATTCCTTTTCGGCGTGGGTCTGTCTGCTCTCAATAGCGGATTTGTAATCGTCGTATTCCTCTTTGAGGGCGTCGTACTTGACTTTCCAGGACTCTTTCTTTTCGGCCTGCAAGTCAGCCTTTGCCTGATCCAGTTCCTTTTGGATCTCGTCTGCGCTTTCTGCGGCGGTCTTATACTCGTCTATCTGAGCTTTCAGGCCGTCTACGGTTTCGGTATGGGCGTCGATGATCGTGTCGATCTGCTCGTCTGTAATGCCCATTCCTTTGAGTAATTTGCGGGTTAATGCCATTGTGGTCAGCCGTCCTTTCCTCGTCTGAATTTCTTTACAGCAGGGCTGTATTGTATAAATACCGCAGTTCTTAGCGGTCTTTACCGAAAATAAAAAAAGAGCGCAGCCGAGATATTACTATCTCAGCCACGCTCGGCTCTTCGCCCGAACCAGCTTACGGGCGGCGCTCTATGGGTATTGTTGTTATGAGTTCCCGTCTCACACGGTATATCTTAACACATTCCTTGGTTTCTGTCCATTCTATTCTGTCGCCCT
>JAJQAK010000027.1 GCA_021203845.1 Clostridia bacterium
GTATAGGCCATAACGAACGGCCCCGTGCCTTTTGCGTCGTTTTCCACGACGGGCTCCGAAATGTAGTACTCAAACGTCCCGTTCCGTCTCGGATTGTTTTCGGGACCCAATCCCGCGACAAGGCATATCCCCCCGAGATTCAGTTTTCCGTCTTTCTCCGTAAGATACGTCTCACATATACCGTCGAAGATCTCCTTCCCCACGGCGGCATATTTCTTGTCTATGAGACCGAGCCGGGCCCCCTTCATCATGGCGTAGGCTATCATGGAGCTTCCGGAGGTTTCGAGATAGTTCCCCTCTCTTCCCCCCTGGTCCACCACCTGGTAGAGCATGTGTCCCTCGGGGTCTATGTACATGGCGGCACCGTCTATCGTGTCCTTAAAGATTGCCGTGAGCTTTTCCTTATACTCCTTCGCGTCCTCGGCGAAGTACCCTATGGCGTCCACGAGGGCCACCGTGTACCACCCGAGAGATCTTAGCCAGAAGCTTTTGGAAAGCCCCGTCTCCTTGTCGGCCCAGAAGGCTTTTTTGGAGGTGTCCCATCCGTGGTAGTACAGCCTTTTCTCCTTGTCGAACATGTTGTCGTACACGGCGGTGAACTGTCTCACTATGTCGGGATAGTTTTCCTTTCCCCCTATCTCGGTCTCGTACCTCGTGTAGAACACCTGTGCCATGTAAAGCCCGTCGAGCCAGACCTGGTTGGGATATATGTCCTTGTGCCAGAAATTCCCCGTCTCACACCTCGGCTGCTCCTTTATCTGGGAGTAGAGAAGATCTATTCCCTTTCTGTACTTCTCCTTCCCGGTCTCTTTGTAGAGGTCGAAAAGAATCCGTCCTTCGTTTAGGTTGTCGAGGTTGTGGTCCTCCACCTTGAAGCCCCTTATCGTCCCGTCCTCGAAGACGTAGTAATCGACGAACGTGTCGATGAAGTCGAGATACTTTTTGTCCTTCGTGAGCTGGTATATGGTATAGAGCGAGGTCATCATGCACCCGTCTATGTAGTTCCACCCGGGCTTTTTTCCGTGCAGGATGTTCTCTATGTTCCATATGGGAGCCTCCGGCCTGGTGTCTTCGATGAGCCTGTCTATGTACCTGTCTATAAGAGAGTAATCCATTTTATTTCCACCCATATCTTCACCTCGCGGCGACGGGGAAGCTCCCCCGCCAGTCCGTTTGGTGCATTATTTTTAACCGTTAACAGTGTTACCCGGCTTGCGGTCAGGAGATGTCCACCTTCCCGCAGTGCTTTTTTATTATCTTGTCCCCGACGACTCCCCGGAAGGTGACGTTTTTCAAAGTGACTTTGTCCACGTTGTCTATGTAGAGTCCCGCGCGGCAGTAGGTCTTGACGTTTTCCAGCATGGCGGGAGTGTCGGGTTTCGCGTCCCTTTTGAACGAGAAGCTGACGTTCTCCATGATTATCTCCTTCACCGGCTGGTCCACGAGTCCGTCGAAGTAGGCAGCCATGCACTCGCAGTCCCTGCACTCGATGTCCTTGAAGTGGAAGGTACCCATGTAGGGCGTGTCGTCCCCCACGGGGTGCTTCTCCCTCGACCACACGTACTCGTCGTGTCCGTCCGGGTCACAGAAGTAGTACATGTTGAGAACGAACGGCGTTCTCACCTCCTCCATCTTGATGTTCTCAAAAAGCACGCCGTCTATGACGGAATCCTTACCTCTCCCCCGTCTCGACTTTATACGAAGGCCTCTGTCCGTTCTTTTGAAAACGCACTGGGAAACGGAAAGGTTCTGCACGCCTCCGCCTATCTCGGAGCCCAAAACTATCGCGCCGTGCCCGTCGCAGAAAAGGTCGTTTCTTATGGTGTGATGGTTCGCGGGGGTCTTGTAGGTCTTGCCCATGTAGATCTTCCCGGACTTTATCGCCATGCAGTCGTCCCCCACGGAGAACTGGCAGCCTATTATCTCGACGTTGTCGCAGCTTTCCGGGTCGAGCCCGTCCGTGTTGGGGGCGTTGTTGGGGTTGTTTATCTTAAGGTCGTAAAATCCGAGGTTATTGGAAAAATACGGGTGTATGTTCCATGACCCCGAGTTTTGGCATGTGATGCCGTGAAGGGTCACGTTCTCGCACTTGTTCAAAAAAACGAGTCTCGGCCTCGCGACCTTTCTTCCCTTTGGCGTCCCCCACCAAGTGGATCTGTCCGCGTTGCCGTCTATGGCTCCCTCGCCCACAATGCAGATGTTTTTTTCCTTATACGCGGAGACGAAGCTTTGGTGGCAGTCGAAAGGCTCACCTTCCCACGTGGCGAGGATCTGTTCGTTCCCCTCCTCGTCGTAGATTCTCCCCGGAACGTACGGATAGTTTTTCTCCCTCTCGTCCCCGAGTATGACGGCCCCGGCCTTGAGCTCTATCGTGATGTCGCTCCGAAGCTTTATGGGACGGACGTGGTAACGGCCTTCTTCAAAAAGAACCCTCCCTCCCTTGGGACAGGAGTCTATGGCCATCTGCACAAAGTACGTGTCGTCCTCTATGCCGTCCGCGGCGCAGCCGAGAGTGCGGACCCTCACGAGTCCGGTCTCGTCCTTCGTTCTGAACGTGTAGGAGTCGTCCGCCACGGACACGGTGTACTCCCTTCCGGGGGTCAGGTTGAAAAGCGAGAACACGTTTGTGTCGAACGTGTCTATCTCGGCCCCGTTGAGACACACGGTGTACTCGTCCGGGCTGTAGTACGGGTCTTTGTTCTCCAGCTCGAAGCATGCCGACACGCTCGATATGAAAAGCGGTTTAAACATTTGC
>JAJQAK010000155.1 GCA_021203845.1 Clostridia bacterium
GACGTTCACCATGGCGATTTTGATTATATCCGCGCTGGTTCCCTGAAGCGGCATGTTCATGGCGGCCCTTTCTCCGAACTGCCTTATATTGTATTGTGATGACTTGAGCTCCGAGATGACTCTTTTCCTACCCGTCAGCGTTGTGACGTACCCGTTTTCTTTCGCGAACTCGACGTTGGACTGCATGTACTTCTGGACTTCCGGATATTCCGTGAAATAGTTTTCTATGTATTTTTTCGCGTCCGGCACGGGTATCGACAGATTCTTTGAAAGTCCGTAGTCGCTTATTCCATATATGATTCCGAAGTTCACGGCCTTGGCCTCCCTTCTCATTTTGGGCGTGACCTCCTCCGGTTTCACTCCGAAAACCTTTGCCGCCGTGACCGTGTGTATGTCCTCTCCGTTGTTGTATGCTTCGACGAGCGCGGGGCACGCGGAAAAATGTGCGAGGAGACGAAGCTCTATCTGGGAGTAGTCCGCGTCGATGAGTGTGTGTCCCGGCATGGCGACGAACATCTTACGAAGTTCTTTTCCCTCTTCGTCCCTCACCGGAATGTTCTGCATGTTGGGATTAGACGAAGACAGTCTTCCCGTTGCGGTGATCGTCTGGTTGTAAGTCGTGTGTACCTTTCCCTCGCTGTCGATGAGCGGTTTGAACGCCTCTATGTAGGTCGAATAGAGTTTGACGTACTGGCGGTATTTTAAAACGAGCCCCACCACCTCGTTTTCCCCGAGGTGCTTTTCAAGCTCTTCCGCGCTCGTGGAATACTGTCCCTTTTTGTTCTTTTTCCCGCCCTTGAGACCGAGTTCATTAAAAAGCACGTCGCCGAGCTGCGCGGGCGAGTTTATGTTGAAATCCCTGCCGCACAGCTCGTATATTTTTTTTGTCAGCTCCGAAATCCTTTGGTTGTATCTGTCGCCTAGAGCGTACATCTCGTCTGTGGAGACCGATATGCCCCTGCTCTCCATTTCGTAAAGTATCTTAATCAACGGATGCTCTATGTCGCGGTAGAGGCTTGCTATGTCGCCTTCCAGTTTCGGATATATCTCATCATATATTAATTTTAAGCCATATGAAGTAAATTCCTTGTCTATGAGTCTTTCAGAGCACGCAGTTTTGAGGTCGGGAGCGTTCACCGTGTCTGTGAGATAGCCGATTACCGACACGTCGTCGTACGAAACCTTAAAGTTTATTCCGAATTTTTCCGCCACGTGCATGGCGAACTTGCAGTCGTACATGGCGACGAAGTTTTCGGGGTTCTCAAAAAGACATTTGAGGACCTCGCCGTACTCGGAAACGGTGAAATCGCTGAGAAGTCCTTCGGTGTATGTCACCTCATATACCCTGTCTCCTGAAAATAGCTGAAGCGTGTCGCCGCCGACGTCGGCGAAAAACTTTGTGTTTTTGCTGATGAAGTTTATAATCTCGTCCTTGTCTTTGACGATCGTTTTTTCCGGGTAAGTTACGTCTTCCCTGGAGGCGGATTTCGCGGCGTCGTCGAATATGTCGGAGGAAAGAAAAGAACGGAACTCGAGGTCGGCGAACATCTTTTGGGCCTCTGGGCCGAATTTTACAGGGTATCTGCAGTCGGAAAGCTCCAAGTTCACTTCGCAGTCGCGCCGTATCGTCGCGAGAGTGTACGACATGTACGCGCTCTCCCTGCCGTTTTCAAGCTTTGTCTTAACGGCGCCTTTTATGGAGTCGATGTTGGCGTAGATGTTGTCGAGCGTGATGTATTCAGATATGAGGCTTCTCGCGGTCTTCTCGCCTATTCCGGGGACACCGGGGATGTTGTCCGACGTGTCGCCCATGAGTGCCTTGAGGTCAATGACCTGCGGGGGCGTTATGCCGAGCTCCGTAAAGAAGTTGTCTTTGTTGAGGCATTTGAGTTCGCTCACGCCTTTGACGGTGAAGTTTACGTCCGTCTTCTCGTCCACGAGCTGGTACGCGTCGCGGTCGCCCGTGTAAATGTAGCTGTGCGCGCCGAATTTGCGCGAAAGCGACCCCATGATGTCGTCCGCCTCTATTCCTTCCTTCTCATACATGGCTATTCCCATCGACGACAGAAGCGCTTTGAGAGGGTCGAGCTGGGCCGCGAGTTCGTCGGGCATACCCTTTCTCGTGCCCTTGTAGTCCGAGTACATTTCGTGCCGGAAAGTGGGCGCCTTCTTGTCGAAGGCCACCAGGATGTAGTCTGGTTTGTCCGTTTCTATGACCTTCAAAAGGAGTTTGACGAATCCGAATATTGCGTTTGTTGGTCTCCCGTCTTTCGTCGTGAAGACAGGGGTCGCGTAATATGCCCTGTTTAGGAGGCTGTTGCCGTCTATAAGTACCAGTTTTTCTTCCATGTCACTAGTTTAGCATATCGATTTTTTAAAATAAAGCAAAAAGGGGACCTTAACCCCCTTCCCTGATTCGCTCCAGACTCACAGCGAGATGTAGAACACGATTGATTTGTTGTCGTTGGATTCGCAGCGGACTCTTCCCTTGTGCACGTTTACTATTGCCTGCACCACGGAAAGGCCTATCCCCTGTCCTCCGGTCTGCGAGTTTCTCGAATCGTCGGTCCTGTAGAATCTGTTGAAAAGCTCGTCGTGTCTTCCGGGTTTTATCTCGTCCACCGTGTTGTACACGGACAGCGTCACGTATTTATTGGAGACCCCTTGAAGCGTGACCGCTATCTTCCCCCCATCGTTCGCGTATTTGAAAGCGTTGTCCACGAGAAGCGTGACAAGCTGCTTTATGGAGTC
>JAJQAK010000055.1 GCA_021203845.1 Clostridia bacterium
CCCTTCGCCGTGGTGCAGCTTCGCCGCGAAAGCCTGGAAGGAGACATGTACAACCTTGTGGGGTTCCAGACAAATCTCACCTTCCCCGAGCAAAAGCGGGTCTTTTCCATGATTCCGGCGCTCGCGCATGCGGAGTTTCTGAGATACGGCGTCATGCACAGGAACACCTTCCTCAACTCGCCCAAATGTCTCAGGAAGGATTTCAGCCTCAAGGGGAGCGATAAGACCTTCTTCGCGGGGCAGATAACCGGCGTCGAGGGGTACGTCGAGTCCGCGGCGACGGGGATTTTGGCGGCGATATGCCTCGACAGAAAGGCCCGGGGGCTCGAGCCCGTGATTCCCGGCGACGACACCGTTTTAGGGGCGCTCGCGAAACACGTCACGACGTGGAACAGGGATTTTGAGCCCATGAACGCGAACTACGGAATCCTCAGAAAGGACGGCGTTGAGACAAGAGACAAAAAAGAAAGATACAGGCGGCTTTCGGAGAGGGCTCTGGAGCAAATTGCCGAATACAGAAAAAACATACAGTGAGGTGTAAAGATGGTTGAATTTCATTCCACGACCATATGCGGGGTAAAGAAAGACGGCGTGACGGCCATCGCCGGCGACGGACAGGTCACCATGGGCGAAAACGTCATATTCAAGGGAAACGCGAAAAAGGTCCGCAGAATCTACGGCGGGAAGGTCGTTTTGGGGTTCGCGGGCTCGGTCTCCGATGCGTTTTCCTTGAGCGAAAAATTCGAGGGCATGCTCAACAAGTTCTCCGGGAACCTCATGCGTTCCGCGGTGGAGCTCGCGGAGCTTTGGAGAGAGGGCAAGGCCGGAAAGCTCGACGCCCTCATGATAGTGGCGGACGCAAGCACCATGCTCATAGTTTCTGGCACGGGCGAGGTCATAGAGCCGGACGAGGGAATAGCCGCCATAGGGAGCGGCGGGAACTACGCGCTCGCCGCTGCAAGGGCGCTTACGCAGAACACCGACTTCGATGCGGAGACAGTTGCGAGAAAAGCCCTCAAGATAGCGAGCGAGATATGCGTATACACGAACGACAACATCATTTGCGAGACGGTGTGAAGGAGGTGAGATCATGGAAATGTCCCCTAAACAGATTGTGCACGAGCTGAACAGATACATAATAGGTCAGGACGAGGCCAAAAAGGCCGTCGCCGTTGCGCTGAGGAACAGGTACCGCCGTTCCCAGCTCTCCCCGGAGCTCATGGAGGAGGTTACGCCCAAGAACATCATCATGAAGGGCCCCACGGGCGTCGGCAAGACCGAGATAGCGAGAAGGCTCGCGAAACTCGTCAAGGCGCCGTTCATAAAGGTTGAAGCCACGAAGTACACGGAAGTGGGATACGTCGGCCGCGACGTCGAGTCCATGGTCAAGGACCTCGCGGAGTGCTCCATGCGCCTCGTCAAAGAAGAAAAGATGGCCGAGGTGAGCTACAAGGCCACGGCCCTCGCGGAAAGACGCATAGCGAAAGTTCTCGCCGAGATGAAAAAGGACGAGAGAGGCGATTACTCCAAGGAGATATTCGAGAACAACATCGTCGAAGACATCCACATAGGCAAGTACGACAACACCGTAATAGAGATAGAGGTGAAGGACAATCCCAAGCCCCTCGAGATGTCCGCGAACGGCGGGGCGATAGACCTCGGTTCCGTCTTCGACAGGATGAACGGCGGCGGAAAGAAAAAGAAAAGAAAGCTCACCGTCAAGGAGGCCAAAAACCTTCTCATAGCCGAGGAGGCGGAAAGGCTCATAGACGATGACGACGTCACGGAGGAGGCCATACGTCGCGCCGAAAATGACGGCATAATCTTCATAGACGAGATAGACAAGATAGCGGGAAAGGGCAACACGAACGGCGCGGACGTTTCGAGAGAGGGTGTGCAGAGGGACATCCTCCCCATAGTGGAGGGATGCACCGTCATGACGAAGTACGGCCCCATAAAGACGGACTACATACTTTTCATCGCGGCGGGCGCGTTCCACGTCGCTGGGGTCGAGGACCTCATCCCCGAGCTTCAGGGGAGATTCCCCGTCATAGTCGAGCTCCAGTCGCTTTCCAAGGAGGATTTCGTGAAAATTCTCACGACCCCGGAAAACGCCATAACCACTCAGTACGCGGCGCTTCTCGCCGTGGACAACGTGGACCTCTCGTTCACGCCCGACGCGATAGAGAGAATCGCCGAGATAGCCGAGGAGACGAACATGACGGCGGAGGACATCGGCGCGAGACGTCTTCACACGATAATGGAACACCTTCTCGAGGAGATATCCTTCGAGGCGGGCGGCGGAGACTACCCAGTGATCCCCGTGAGGGTGGACGAGAAGTACGTGAACGACCATTTGAGCTCACTCATAAACGACAGGGATCTCAAAAAGTACGTACTGTAAGGAATGGACATGATTATCACCCGCCGTGTGGTGTGACTGATGTAGACAGAAGGAGATACGATATGGGAAGATATTTAAACCCCGGGGACAAACTTCTTCGCGACCAACTCAGGGACAGGTTTTACGTCGACAAGAGCGGACTTATAGCTTGTCTCAACGACTACGTTTCTGTTGACAAAAAAAAATTTGTCTGTGTGTCCCGTCCGAGAAGATTTGGTAAATCTTATGCCGCCGACATGCTCATGGCGTATTACGGCCGCGGATGTGATTCTCATTCTTTGTTCGACGGCCTTGATGTGTCCAAAAGTCCGGATTACGATACC
>JAJQAK010000189.1 GCA_021203845.1 Clostridia bacterium
TGGGCCACCATGAACAGCGCGGACCAGGGCGTATTCCCCATGGACACCGCCTTCAAAAGAAGATGGGATTTCGAGTACATCGGAATAGACGACAGCGAAGGCGGGATAGAGGGTAAATTCGTGCAGCTCTCCAACGGTTCACAGATAGTGGAATGGAACAAACTTAGAAAGGCAATAAACGACTATCTCGCGGAAAGCAAGATAAACGAGGACAAGCAGCTCGGGCCTTACTTCATAGCAAAAGACATCGTCGCCCCGAGGGGAAACGAAATCGACGCCGAAAGATTCATATCGACCTTTAAGAACAAGGTCATAATGTATCTATATGAAGATGCCGCGAGGCAGAAAAGAGACGATCTTTTCGACGGCTGCGACGGAAAGAGATACTCGGAAATCTGCCGTGAGTTCGACGAGAAGGGATACGAAATATTCAATCAGTCCGTAGTTGACAAACTGAGCTGAGAAAAGGTGCTTTTCAATGGCAAAGGAGTCTTCGGCAAAACTCAATACAAAGCATGCGGAGTCTCTCGTGCCGTGTTTCATAAAGGAGCAAAAAAGGTACGAGCGGGACGAGGTCGTCAAGATGCTGTCGGGAAAGACCGGGAATCCCTCAAAGGACGAGAAGAGGGCTGTGGACTGCATAAAAAAGCTCAAGGAATACGGCATTTTAAAAGCTGTGAGACCCCATGCCGATTCCTATAACGACATCTCCGAGCTCAACGCCGACGAGTTCGTCATATGCGATGCGGAGGACGCCGCGTCCAAATACCAGTACGTATTCACGTTCGTCGGTGTCATCGTCGCGGAGGGACACGTTCTCAAGTGCTGTCCCAAATACATCACCAAAGACGAGCCGTCGTCGGAACTTGCCGAGGCAGTGAAGGTCATCGAGAAATACGCGAGCAATAAGAAAGAAGATCTCAATCTTTATACGTCGAGCAGCGTCGCCGGAGCCTTCAATCTTCTCGCCGTTCTTTTGTATCTTTTAAGCGACTACTACGAGTTCGGGGTGTACACCAACGCAGAGAAGATTCTCGAGAGCAACGGCACGGGCGAGATACATTGGGACAAGACCGTGAACGAGACGTTCACGCTCGTCCATAAAGGCCGCCCGTATTATCCGGACCTTCGAACGATAAAGACCGTGAACGACGAGTACGACTATTTCAAGAGGCTTCACGAGTGCGTCCTCACCGCGGCGTCAAAAGAGCTCGAGTCGTGCGGACTTCTGGAGATTTTCGGGATGCCCGAGGTGGATCTTTCCGAAGAGACGCTGGACGATTTCGGTGAAAGGGACCAGGTTCTTTACAATATCGACAAGGAGCTCGGACAGCAGTTCAACTCGAGAAAACAAAGCCTTCTCAAAGTCATTTACTCGTATGTCGCTAGGGGGAAAAGCCTCAACGATACGGACGGATTTTCGCTGTACGGCACGGCTTCCTTCAACCTCGTCTGGCAGGACGTGTGCTCTACGATTTTCGACAACAAGCTTTGCAGTACGCTACGGCAGCTTGGTTTTCCTTCGCACGGCGATTTCAGGCAATGCGACAAACTCGTAAACTGCATTGAAAAGCCGTACTGGTCCGGCGCGGAAAGCTTTGCAACAGAAACACTGGAGCCCGACATCGTTTACGTCGGTGGCGGCAGGTTCATAGTCATGGACGCGAAATACTACACGCCCGCGATAGAGGTCGGAAAAGAGCTTTCAGGCCAGCCAGGGATAGAGTCCGTGACGAAGCAGTATCTATATCAGCTTGCCTTCAGAAAATTCACCGATGAGTACAATCTTAAAGTCGGAAACTGCTTTCTGATTCCAACGGATGGGGACAACGTCGAAGACAAGGGGGACGTGTCCCTTAAGATTTTGACGGGTCTCGGGCTCGAGACGATAAAGGTGAGATATCTTCCCGCGAGGGAGTGCTATAGGCTGTATCTTCGCGGAAAGAAGATGGACATCGGGAGACTTAATCTGTAAGGTAATACATTTATGAAAAAACACATGGTGCGGTGCGTAGACAATGCGACGTCCGGGAAGGAGAGGGACAGATTGTTCGTCCCGAAAGATTTTTCATCGATAAAAATATCCATAGCCTCTTCGGAAAGAATAAGGGAGATGTCCTGCGGCGAAGTCGCGAAGCCGGACACGATTCGCTACAGGACGCTAAAGCCCGTGCTTATGGACTTTTCGCGGAGAACATTTTCGGCCCGGTGAAGGACTGGGAGTCCACCTGCGCAAAACACAGGGGGAAAATTATTTAGCATTAAAAAAAATTATAAGGAGAGCAATTTATCATGATCTATACGGATGTGGGAGGACTTCTTCCCGGCGCCATAAAGAACGCCGCGAAAAAGCCTAAGGCCTTCGAGAACTATCGCACAAACGTTTCGACGACGATGGGATTTTTACTCGGGATGTCGGACGAGTCGCTCGCAAATTCCCCGGACATAATGAAACCTGAAATTGTCGCAAATCTCAAAAAGAACGCGGACGCGTGCATAATACGCTCGCTGTGCTCCCTCAGAAAGTCGTTTCTCTGTTTCTATGAAAAAATCAAAGCGGAAAGATATAAACTTCGTCCCATAGAGGACATGACCGAGTATTTGAACGTTTCCGACATAATTTATTTAAGAGGCCAGGGGATAGAGGTGGCCTTTGTGAACGTAAAAAACTGCAACGAGCCCGCGATTTA
>JAJQAK010000013.1 GCA_021203845.1 Clostridia bacterium
CATTTTTATGTTTTGTCCCGGATTCTACAACAATTGAAAGATAAATCATGCGTCTGTCGCATCGGATTGTCAATCTCCGGAAGGAAAATTTTTCCCGCAAATCGTGTTGACAACGTCGCGCGGTGCATCGTACAATAAAATAGAACGCAGCGTTCTATTTATGCGGAGGCGATTTATGCGGCACGATTTTGAAACCCGGAAGGAGAAGATATACGACTACATAGTGGACTGGCACGTGGATTTCGGCAGGTCCCCTTCGTATCGTCAGATAATGAAGGACACCGGCACACCGTCCATGCAGACGGTGTACGCCGCGGTGAAGGCACTTAAAGAAGATGGGCGCATAGACATCGACGCGCAAGGGCGCATCGTGGTTCCGGAAAGCGAGGACGCGGGTGAGGAGGTCAAGGCGAGAATAATCGACACGGCTTTCTGCGGAATCCCCGACTATTCGGACGCGAACATACGTGCGAGCGTCCGTCTGCCGGTGTCGCTTTTCGGGAGCGACGAAAAGTTTCTGATGAAAGCCGACGGCGACAGCATGGTGGAAAGGGGGATATACGACGGAGATCTTCTCGTCGTGCACCCGCACGGGACGGTACGTCCGGGGGCGGTCGTCATCGTGCATATCGAGGGGTCGTACATGTGCAAGGAGTACTGCAGGGAGCGCGGCAGGGAGGTTTACCGCTCGGCGAATCATCTTCCGGACGGAAGTCCCAAATACAAAGACCTCGTCCCGGACGAGTGGAACCCCGCGGAGATTCTCGGGACGGTCGACGAGACCATTCATTTCGTCAACCGCAGACTTGACATATGAGGAGGCGCCCCGTGCCGGGAATGCGGGCGCGTTTTTTGCCCGAGTGGCGTCAACGGGACTGACAGAGCGGGCGGGATTTTAATGACACAAGAAACTGTACGACAAAACACGGATGAAAAAATTAACGGGAGAAGATTATGGCGGACAAAAACACGGAAAGGTCGTGCACGGTGGAGTTCGAGGTGACGGCCGAGGAGGCGAGGCGGTTGGACGGCGAGGCGGAAAAGTGCGGGCTCGACAGGAGCGACTTCGTCATGCGGTGCGCCGAAGGAAAGCCCGCGGTGAAAAAGAACACGATAGCTGTCCTTGCGGTCGCTGTAGCTAACCGAGTGAACACGCTTCGCGGACTGGCCGAGAGGCCGGGGTGGACGGACGGCGAGAGGGCGCGCGTGAAGGAGGCGGAGACGGAGTCCAGGGAGTACCGAAAAAGGCTTGTGAAGTTCGGCTTATCCCTGGGGTACAGGTGCCGCACGTCCGCGAACAGAAAAAAGACGTACGAGGGCGCGGAGGACAAAAACGCCCCCGTGAGAATGACCCTGAAGCTCACCCCGAAGGAAAAGGAAATCTTCGTGCGGCTCGTGAAAAAGAGCGGGCTGTCGAGAAGGGATTTCGTGCTGCGCTCCGTTGGAGAAAGGACTCAGAGGGACGCGGACTCGGTCCTTTCCGGGCTCGCAGACTTTTTGTCGGAGCAGAACGCGGACCTTAAAGAACTTTCCGAAAGCGTACACGAGTACGGCTTTCCCCTGGACGTCGTCGTGAGGGAGGCGGAGGCCGGGCAGAGAAAGCTCAAAAAGCTGGACGAAATACTTAAGGCGTGGGAGTGATTCTATGGCGGAGTTCAAAGGGAAAGGGATAGTCAGCAGCGTGAGGGAGGAGCTTCGCTACGTCCTCTCGGATAAAAAGGCGTATGTCGTCATGACGCAGAACGTCGTCGAGGACGAAGACTTCGCGAGACAGTTCTCGGAGGTCGCGAAGCTCTACGGGAAAGTTCCCAAAGAGGGCGAAATCACGTGCCATGCGTTCGTCTTAAGCCCCGCACCGGAGGACGGAGCCACTGTCGAGAGGCTCGAGGCCTACACGAAGGACGTCATGGAGCTCTTATTTTCCGAATACCAGGTCGTGGCGGCGGTGCACGGCGATTCGGGGATTTTGCACAGTCACATCGTGGTCAACGCCGTGAACTTCGTCACGGGGGACAAACTCAACGTCTCGATGTCGTCGATACGAAAAATGCGGGACGCGGTCGATGCCGTGGGGGAGTTCTACGGGTTCTCCCCACATGACCCGGCGCGACGGGCGATGTTTAAATACCAGGTCTCCGAACTGCGCGAAATGCAGGCGGGCAGACACGACTGGCGGTGGGACGTACGCGAACTCGTGCAGGAGCTGTGTTTTTTGGAATACACGGAGGAGGGATTCAGAGAGAGCGTGAGGCGGAGCGGCGCTGACGTGACCGACTCGAAGGACGGCACGGACTTTGTTTTCCACACCGTGAACTCGAAGGGCGAGCCGAGACGGATCCTGGGGTCGAGCCTCGGCGCGTACTTCAGCAAGGCGTACATCCTCTCGAAACTCAGAAAAAACCGGTCAGCGATGTTTCCCTACGGTCTTCCGGACGGGACCGGGACATCTATTGCGGCGAAAGACGCGTTGAGCGCGCAAGGGTTTTCCGGGAAGCTGGAGGGGCCCTGGCCCGAGGCACCGGAAATTCTGTCCTCGCACCTGATAATCATACCGTCGCTTACGAGACGGAGGGTGGACCTTTCCGGTCTTTCGTCGACATACGACCTCGACACCGACACCGTGACGGACCTGTGGTACAACCGTATGCTCGACGACATAGAGAAAATGTCGAAGTACGGCTCGGCGTT
>JAJQAK010000111.1 GCA_021203845.1 Clostridia bacterium
GTGCGGAAAAGGGTGACCGCGACGCACAGTTTGAGCTCGGGGTGTGTTACGAAACCGGGAGCGGGGTAAAAAAGAATCCAGAAGAATCGTTGAAATGGTACAGAGCGGCCGCGGAGCGTGGGTTGGCCGCGGCGCAGTTCAATGTCGGTTGTTGCTACGGAAACGGGGAAGGCGTGGAGATTGACGACGAAGAGGCCTTCAAATGGTTCAAAATGGCCGCGGAGCAGGGACTCGCGGTAGCGGAGCTCGCGGTGGGGAGGTCTTATGACGACGGCCGCGGCGTCGAATGCAATTTCGCGGAGGCGGCGAAGTGGTACGATCTTTCCGCAAAGCACGGCTTGGCGGAGGCGGAATACCTTCTGGGACTGTGCTACGAAGACGGGGAAGGCGTGGAAAAAGATTTGGAAAAGAGCGTCGAGCACGTCCGGAGGGCCGCCATGAAAGGATACGCCGACGCACGGGTTCACCTCGGGACGTGCTACATGGACGGCTTTGGCGTGGAGCGCGACTTACGGACGGCCGCAAGCTGGCTTTCTGGACCCGCAAGGGACGGCGACGCACGCGCGCAGTGCCGTCTCTTCCAGTGCTTCACAGATGAGAACGGGCCTTGCTACGACCCCGACGAGGGTCTGAAGTGGCTTAAACTCGCCGCGGACGCGGGATACGCCGAAGCGGAGTACGACATGGCCGTATGGCGCTACGACGGCGACTTCGGTACGGAGAGCGACCTCGCAGAAGCGGCGATGTGGTTCAGAAAGGCCGCGGAGCACGGCCACGCCGAATCGCAGTTCCGTCTCGGCGGCATGTACGAGCGGGGACAGGGCGTCGAAAAGGACGATGACGAGGCTTTTAAGTGGTACAAAATGTCCGCTGAGCAGGAATATCCCCGCGGCCTTTTGGGACTCGGCGGGTGCTATCTCAACGGCGTAGGCGTAAGAAAAGACGAGAAAGAGGCGTTCAGATGGTTCAATATGGCGGCGGAGGGAGGAAACGAGACCGCGAAGAGGATGATAGCCGTGAGCAGGGGAGAGGACGAGGAAACGAACAAGGTTATCGAGGGTTTCATGGACACGGTGAGGACCCGCGCTGAAGAGGGCGACGCGGATTCCGAGACTCTTCTCGGCGAGGCCTTAAGTCAGGGAATCGGAGCGGAAAAAGATTTGGCGGAGGCCGCGAAGTGGTACCGAAAGGCCGCCGAACAGGGGTCGGCACGCGGGCAGTGTCATCTGGGCCGTGCCCTTCTCGAAGGCAACGGCGTCGAAAAGGATGAGGCGGAAGCCCTGGAATGGTTAAAAAAGTCCGCAAGGCAGGGCTTCGCCATGGCCGAGTACAGACTCGGTATGGCTTATTACAACGGCGAAGGCACCGAAATGGACCCCGAAGAGGCCTTCAAATGGTTCAGTAAGGCGGACGAGGACGGCTTCGACGCGAAGCTGTGGCTCGCCATCTGCCGCTCGGACGGCGACGGCGTGAACGACGACCCCGACGAGGCGTTCAGGCTCTTTAAAATCTGCGCCGAAAACGGCGACGCGGCAGCGATGTGCTATCTCGGCGATTGCTACAAAAACGGCATCGGGGTCGAAGAAGATTTAGTCGAGGCGGAAAAATGGTACAGGGAATCCGAGACGGGAGGGTTCGAGCCCGCGTCCGGGCGACTCAAAAACCTTCACGCGGATAACGATTGAAGGCGGGGAAAATTCAAAAAACGCATGACGGAAACCGACACGAGCACATCAAAGAATCCGTCGACTCGCGCCCGTAATCTGCCGTTGCGGCGGCAAGGCCGGGTGCGGTTCGTGACCCGGTCAAAGCGTTCAAACGGGCTTGAAACCTACAGAAAAGTGTGCTATACTCGTATCGTAACAGAGCTCATGACTTCGCAATATCAGGAGACGAAACATGGGAGATTACTTGAATCCCGTAAACATCAAATTTAAAAATCATCTCAAGAACCCTTATTTTGTCGACAAAAGTGGGCTTATCGGATTCCTTAACAATCAGATTGAAAATGATGACATAGGCTATTTCTGAGTGACTCGTCCGAGAAGATTCGGCAAATCGTACATCGCCGACATGCTCACGGCATACTACAGCCGCGGGTGCGACTCGCATACACTTTTTGACAATCTCAAAATCGCGGAAGAAGACAGCTATAAAAAACATCTCAACAAATTTAACGTCATATATTTTGACGTGTCCCAAATTATTAGTAAAGACGTCGACGCGAAGACAGGGCTTTCGGAGTTGGAAAACGACCTTGTTCACGAACTCAGAAAAGAACACAGGTTCATGTTCTTCCGTAAGAAAAAACTTATTCCCATGCTCAATAAAGTCTGCAAAAAAACGCATAAGGGCTTCATCTTTATAATTGACGAGTGGGACAGTCCGTACAGAGAGAGAAAGAACGATTCTGAAAGTCAGGAGTTTTATCTGCGGTTTTTAAAGAACCTTCTCAAGAACAGAGAGTATGTGTCGCTCGCATACATGACCGGGATTCTCCCCATTAAAAAATACTGTACAGAGTCCGCGCTCAACATGTTCAAAGAATACACGATGCTCAGCCCCGGTTCCGTCAAAGAATTTATAGGATTTACGGAAGAGGAAGTGGGGAAACTTTGTGCGGGCTCCAAACTCACGGAAAAGGACATCAAGGACTGGTACGA
>JAJQAK010000017.1 GCA_021203845.1 Clostridia bacterium
TCGGTGTCGCTCTCATCGAGCTCCTGCTGAACGGACTTAGATTCAAGTGCGTAAGGCGCAAGCTCGTAGAATGGATATCCGCCTGCCATGGTATCTGAGTTAACAGTGAATATCTTTCCCGTGTTTGTCGAGAAAATGAGATACATGCCTATATATCCATTTGTATGGTCCATGAAATAGTTGGACAGCCCGCTGTTATACTCAGCCGTGCTGGCGAAATTATCGGGATTGGAAAGCTCCGACTTTGTGTAAGTATCCTCGCTCAGCATATACTCGTCGTCACCGTATACAAAGTGACAGTTGAGGTATTTAGACGCGTCGGAAGAGCTCCCCACGCCGTTGTCCACGGCGACGAAATGGAGATTGACGGCAGAAGCTTCTACCTGCTCTCCTGAGGCCCCTACGGACGTCGACACGCCGGTATAGAGTGTCTTGCCGATTCTTTCAAAGAACTCGTCGAACCATGCCAAAAGTACGGGGATAAACGTGACGTCCATGCTGACGAACCAAGCTTCGTCGCCCGCAATGTAGTTTTCCAAAATGGTGTCCTCGTCGAACTCACAGCCGGCCTCGAAGAAGTATCCGTAGTTGTCGTCGTGCTCGTTGTCCATCTTCGTCTTGCTCGTACACATGACTATGGGCCCGCCTATGCGTTTGAAAACCGAGTTTTTGACATAATTATTGGCGGAAATGTACACGTAAAGACCGCAGTTGTAGCAGTCGAAGACCTTCGTGTTATCTATCTCGGAAGCCGTATACCTCGTGTTGGAGTTGTTTGTATATATGGCCATGACGAACTCGCGGCAGATGAGATTGTCCGTCTTAAGCCTCGATGAGGCAGACTCGACCATCATGAGGCTTCCGGCGGCCATGCCGTTCTCCTTTCCCGACACCTTGTAGTTAGGGTTGGACATGTTGCCCACAATTTCGACGTTCTCCATCGTCGCGAGACACCTTGTCGAATCGTCCACCTTGGTCCAGTCCTTGCTGTTGTCCTTTCTGCCGCAGAACTCAAAAAGAGCCGAGTTGGAAGTCGCGACGGCGGTGTCGCCTTCCGGGTAATATTTGAGTCCACTGGATTTTCTCGATGTGAGCCCGTATTTGAGCGTCGAGCAGTCTATCGTGAAAAGATTCCCGTTGAGCGTGAAATCGTCCGTCATGTAGTGAGTGTAAAGGTACACGCTGTCCCTGACGCATCCTATCATGTCGTCGTATGCCACACCGTTTCTTTCAGCTTCCTCCTCGCCCACGAAAAAGTCCTCCGGGATATCGTCAGAGGTTATGTCTATGTCGCGGTGAAGGAATATCCCGTTGGTGGCCTTAAGCGAATCCTCCGGCTCACCTTTTCCCTTAAGAAAATCCTTCCATACATCAAAAGTGTGAATCTGCACGTAACTGCCGTTGTCCCAGAAAACAGGTTTAGACAGCTGGTCGACGTAGTTGTCGTAACCGGGATCGCTGTCCACGAGGTTCATGTGCCCGAGGTCGAGCGCGTCATAGACGTTGTAGCCGTCACACACTCTGACGGTCATCGTGACGGGGCTTAAAGGAAGGCCGGCAAAATCGCGGTCAAAGTCGGAAAGCTCCATCTCAATCGTGAAAAGCTTCCCCAACGCCACGTCCGTGAAGTCAAAAGAAAAGTCAGCATACTCAACGTAGAGGTTATCCTCGAGATTGAGTTCGACCGTCTCCCCGGTCTCCTCGTCCTCGTAATACACGGAAACGTCCACGTCGAACACGCTCTGGTCGAAAGAAAGCTTTTTGTTGTGCGGGTCGGAAAGAGTGAGCTTCGGCACGAACACGAAGCCGTTGTCGTCGCCGACGCAGTACTCCTCTGTCTCCTTCACGTACTCGTTGTCGTCCTCCTTGTCGCCGCAGCGCTCAAGGTTTGCCTCGTACTCGGTTATGAAATCGGGGTCTTCGTAGAGCGTCACGTCGAAATGGGTTATGTCCTCTCCTATGTACACGGTGCCGAGGTCGTACGTATTCATGTCTTCCGCGAGAAGGCAGGAGAACGCGTACTCGCCCTCGGCGGCACGTCCCGAGGAAAGACAGGCGTAAAGACCGTCCGTGTAAAGCGCGAACTCGGCCCCTCCGTCGAAAATCGACTTCTCGGCGGGCGTCTCATCATCGGACCCGGTCTCCTCCTCTTCCGTATCTTCGCCGTAATCTTCCGGAGTCTCCCCTTCCTCTGCGTCCGTGTAAGAAGTGTCGTCGTCTTCCACGGAATAGACTTCGAGCTCGCCTTCGTCTTCCTCGGGGTCTATGAGCTTTTCCGTGAGCGTTTTGGAAGTGCTGTCGGAATAAGTCACTACTACGGACAGCGAGTCAATGTCTATCTCGCTCCCCGGCGTGTAGAAGTGGTCGAAGCCCGTGGTCGAAACGGAGGTTATCCTCTTTTCGCCGTCGCCATCATTTTTTTTGTCGGACGTGCAGGCGGAAAGCAGGCCGCAGCCGCAGGCAAAGACGCCCGCGAGAGCCAGCGACAGAGTCGCGGTGAGCGTTTTTGTGATGTTTTTCTTCATGATGAAATATAATCCCTCTCCGAATGCATTTTACCCTTACATAATAAAAGGACGTGCTTTAACCGTGCAATAAACGCACATCCACGCCCGAATAAAATGTTAAAATGTTAATTTTAAACAAAAAATGTCACATATAA
>JAJQAK010000051.1 GCA_021203845.1 Clostridia bacterium
AGCGGAAGCCCCTTTCCGCCGTGCCTTAACATTCCGGCTTTCGTCAAAACATCTTTGAGCCTTGCGTCTTGTATGAGTTTGTCGTGCCGTTCAAACACCACATCGTGACTTGCCGTCGGAAAGAATTTCTCGAAGTCCAAAATTAAGACCTCTCCCCTCATGCCATATTTCCTGACGTGCCGTCTTAAATCGTCTTTTAATACATTCATGGAAAACATTAAGCCTTTCCCTTTCATGCTCGCGCCGTTATTGTAAATCATGTACGGCTTGTAAATAGGTATCAGCAGTCTTTGTGTCAATGTTTTGTGAACCTGTCTGTCAATTATCCGCGGCGCGTCGATTTCCCGTGTCTTTCCACGTTCGTGAAGCGTGAAGTGAAAATATCTGTCAGATTTCCATGTATCGTTTAAAAGTGACTGTCTGTTTTTCGCCGTGCGACTAAAAAGATGCAACTCGAAGTTTTGTGTCGATTGCTTCCATCTCACGCCGTTGCAAGCCTTCTTTCCGGCTTTAAAAAGTGCCTCGAACGTGAACACACTTTCCGGTGTGAAGTTTTCCGCTCTTTCTCTTTTTAGTCTTTCCCTTTTTGCTTTGCGTCTTTGATAACGTGCTTCATGTCTTTGTGTTGATGTCATAAAAAAAGTATTCGCCGCACAGTCAATGATATTATAGAGCGTGGTTCTAATTGCGTGAATCGGCACACATGAAACACGAGTTACACGCTATTCGTGCCATGCAAGAAGCGTCCGTGCCCGACTCCCGCGCGGCTGTTTTACACTTTCCGTGTGGGAAGCGTTTCTCCTTTCGCAAGTGTTTATTTCGCATTTAAGCTACTTTGTTTAACTGATATGTTTTATATTCTTTTTACCAAATCGGGGGAAACCGCGTACGAATTGTTGGCGTTGTTATTGTTGTTGTTGCCACTCGTGTTGACGTCGCAGAAATTGTTGTTGTTGTTGTAATTGGGAGAGCGAAGCCACCAGTACGCAGTTTACAGAAACGCACCCGAATTTTTCTATGACATCTCGCGTTTCTTTTCCTCAATCATTTTGAGCTGACCCGTAAGAAGCACGCCTTCCGTGTTCAAAAGATTGCCGCACTTTTGAGCCATATTGTCGAGCTTCTTTTTTGCGATTTCCGACTTCAATGGCTTGCCTGTCTGTACGGAAACGAACGCCCCTTGCGGGTTCTCAATGAGTATCATGTAACAATATGTCAGTTGTACGTCGAGAGCGTCGAGCGCGGCTTTGCTTTCGAGTAAATGTCTTTCCCGAAGTTCATACCTCACGGCGTCGTTCGGGAAAATCGAGTTTGCTTTTTCGGCTTCGCTTATGACTTCTATCGCGAGTTTTGCTATCTCCCCCGCTATCAGCCTCGAATATCTCGCGGAAAGCCTCGACAAAAAGTTTATGACCTCCGCATACAACAATCTTGCCGTGTTGACGAACTCTATTTTACTCTCATGCCTTTTCTCTTGTAATACCGACATTTGTCACTCCTTTGGGCGCAGAGCGCCCTGATTTTAATGATTGAAGATTAGACCGCGAAAGCGGGGGAAACCGCGTACGAATAGCTGGCGCTGCTATAGTTGTAGTGGCCACTCGTGCTGACGCCGCAGAAATTGCTGTTGATGTCGTAATTGGGAGAGCGAAGCCACCAGTACGCAGTTGAACTCGTCGCGGAGTGTCTGTATTTCACGCGGCTGTTGCCGTTGCGATAATACTCATATTGTTTTTGGTATTCCCATTCCGTTCTGTTCGAGTAACCTCCGTTTGTGCCTAATACCTCAAACTCGGAAAGAAGCGGAAGATAGTCGAGTGACGCGGAAATTGCAATCGTCATGTTGCGGAGATAACTCCCGGAGTCTTTCTCCTCCTCATCTAATTCATTCTCTATTGTACTCCAATACGACATCCACCCGATATTGTTTGTCCATTTTGTTATGGGCTTCATGACCGCCCTCAAATCTTCCGGCAGACAAGACATGAGCGTGTTTTCTTTGGGACTCGTCGCACAATCAGCCGTGGGGTCTTGACCTTTGCAACCTTCATAACGTCTGTACCCGTATGCGCCGTTTGTTGAGCTGTATGTTCCCGAAACGGGTTCCATATTAGTTGAACCCAAGATGTCGTACCTCATGTCGCAAGCCGCCCAGCCGCCGTAATTGTAGTTGCCCCAATGGTTCATGTTAAAGTAACCGAGGTTGCCGGAAGTGTTTGACGAGTTGTAGTTGCTGATAAACCCGACGTCCACGCCGGCCGTGGTTTTAAAGCCTTGGAAGTGTATTCTGTTCGTGCCTTCGAGCGCCGCGTTGTGGTCGAACCCGATGATGAACACGTCGTAATTGTCGCTTATCGAAAGCGTGCCCATTGTACCGGAAACGAGGATTGTCTTTGTGTCGCCAATCTTCCACCATGATTGCGCGACTCCCGCGTCGCTTGCCGCGCGTATCTTCTCCCAGCTGTTGTCGTTGAGGGTTGAAGTAAGACCGCTGATGTCGGGGGTTGAGCTTCCGCCAGTGCTCCCGCCTGATGAACTTTTCACCGCTGATGTCAGATTTTGCAACTCCGCCACGATTTTCTCGCCCGTCTCGTCCGTTATAATTGTTTTGATTTCTGTTGCCATAATTTATTAAACCTCACTTATTAAATATT
>JAJQAK010000045.1 GCA_021203845.1 Clostridia bacterium
AAACTCCGGTATCTTTCCGATTCCGTCCGGAAGGTTTACCTCTTTTAACCTCTTACAGCCGTAAAACGCGGCGGCACCTATGTATCCGATGCTTTTCGGGACGGAGACGCTCACAAGGCCGCACCCTCTGAACGTTTCTTCCCCTATGTACGTCACGCCGTCCGGAATCGCGATGTTTTCAAGTCTTATACAATGGTAAAACGCGGCACTCCCTATGCGTCTCACTCCTTCCGGAATAAGAACTGTCTTAAGGGACGTACACCCCTTAAACGAAAACTCGTCTATCACGGTCACGGAAGGCGGTATGGTTACGGACGTGATGTCGCGGCAGTTCTCGAAAGCACCGGGGTGAATTGCCGTCACCGCGTGTCCGTCATGTTCCGGAGGTATTTTTATCTCTTTGTCACGGCAGACTCCGATTCCGACCACGAGACACCCGAACGCCGTCATCATAAAAGTAAGTCCGTGGCTGTATCCGTCGTCCGGGTCGGCGCCACGCCCGTCCGCGGCGTCGTCTTTGCCGAGAAACCTGACATGCCCGGACAACATGAAGTTGTACTCTCCGACCTTGACCATTTTCCATTGACTCTCGCTACCGAGATAATTCACCGTTTTGAGGGAACGACAATCGTCAAACGCCTTTCTTTCTATGAGAACCGTGCCGGAGGGAATCGTCACCGTTGAAAGCGCGTCGCACGCGCAAAACGCTCCGACGTCGACGCAGCGGACGTTTTCCCCGAGCACGACTTCTTCGAGCGAATCACATCCCGCGAACGAATGCATGCCCACATGAGTCACACCGCCAGGAAAGGACACCTTTTTAAGAGATTTGCATCCGTGAAACGCATACGGTTTTATGTCCGCGACGTTTTCCCCGAAAGTGACTTTCTCGAGCGATTCGCACCAGGCGAACGCGTTGGCGTCTATCGCGGTCACGGAATCCGGTATCACAATCTCCTTCATAGAGCCGCAGCCGAAAAAAGTCTCGTCGCTTATTTCGGTGACGGACCCCGGAATGACTATGTCGGTCAGCGAGCCGCAACCGTAAAACGCGTCCGCTCCTATACTGCGGACACTGCCACAAATCTTCACGCTCGTAAGATTCACGGCTTTTTTGAACGCGAAGTCGTCTATGGTCTTGACGCTGTCGGGAATCACGACGGATTTGGCCTCTTTGCGATACAGGAAAGCGTTCGACAAAATCCTCGTGACGGGACGTCCATTGTACTCCGAAGGAATGACTACGTCTTCGTCCTTACACCTGAACATTCCCTTAAGCGCATAACCGTCGTCCGTTTCGACGAATCTCAGCCCCTTGCTGTCCATCTCTTTTCTGCCCAGTTTTTGGTCAGTTTGGCCATACCTCAATCCTGCCGGCCTCGCCGTAATGCCAGAAAAAGCCTTTGGCCGACGGCCTCGTCTCGCAATAGATGAATATCCTGGCGCGCATGAGTTCGCCGTTGTCATCGGCAATCCGGATCTTATCCCACTCTTTGTACGAACCTCTGAAATAAACGGAGGAAAGCGCGCCACAGCCGTAAAACGCGCTGTTTCCGACGAACCTGAGACTTCCCGGAATGACAACGCATCTGAGACTCGCACAATCGGAAAACGATGAATCTCCCACACACGTGACGCCCTCCGGCAAAACCACGTTCACAAGTGAGGAACAGCCGCTGAACGCATAATCTTCCACCGCGTTCACGCCTCTCCCGATTTCGACGTATGCAAGTCCCTCACATCCCGCGAAAGCGTCCGCGCCTATCGTCGTCACGCTGTCGGGAACAAACACTTTTTCGAGCGACACGCATTCGCTGAACGCGTATATTCCGACGTATTCGACACCGTCCGGAATGTTCACGTTTTTAAGATTGCCGCAGCCGCAGAAGGCGTAGTTCCCTATATACGTCACGCCCTTCGGAATTTCAATCCCCCTTATTTCGGGATTGCCTTCGAAGGCGTTGTCGCCTATTCCCGTGACAGGCTTCCCGTCATGCTCGGAGGGGATGACTATCTCGGTATCCGTGCATGTCCCGACGGAGCTCACCATGTATCCGTCCTCATCTTCCTCGAACTCAAGCCCCCTGCTCCTGTTCGTCTCGGACGACGGCAGCACCACGTCGCCCGGCTCGGACGTGTCGGTATCAAACCTGTCGGAATCGAACTTGTCGGATGTATCCCGCGCGGCAAATTCGGCGAATATGTCGCCGGAAAAAACCGGGCTCTCCGTGTATTCCGTCCCACACTTCGTACAGAATCTTCCGTAAACCTTCTCGCCGCATACCCTGCACACGCGCTCCGACGTGTATCTGGTGCCGCATCTCGTGCAGAAAAGCCCGTAAACTTTCTCTCCGCAGTTCCTGCACACACGCTCCGGCGTGCACTTGGCACCGCACTGAGGGCAGAAATTCCCTTCGAATTCGGTTCCGCATGTGCCGCATTTCATCATAAATTTTCTCCTCCGAAGTCAAAAAGGGCGCACTGACCCATTCTACGGTATGGTTATCAGTCCGTAATACTGCAAAAGGAACACGGCGGCGAATATCGTGGCAATCGAGCAGACGCTCGTCCATACGACGTACTGCGTCGCGAGCTGACGGTCTCCGCCCATGT
>JAJQAK010000029.1 GCA_021203845.1 Clostridia bacterium
CTTCGGGAAAAGAATTACACCAAATACCAGATGGCGAAAATTCTCGGAGTGGACCGAAGCTACATTACGCACATAGTCAAAGGCGACCGCAGGCCCTCCGTCGAAATGGCGAAACGCATAGGCGCACTCCTCGGCTTCGACTGGCGCATATTTTACGAAGACCAGATCTCGGCATAATCCGCCCGATGAATTTCGCATACAGAACCTCGCCCCCTGCCACGGCAAAGGGCGTTTTTTGTTATGCCGACTCGAAGACGAAAAAAGACGGCCGAACCAAATCCTCGGACGTCGCATTCACATGCAATGAATTTTGAATGTACATATGAGTTGAAATCACTCGGTCGCACCGTTTATACGTCTTGTCGTTTGCGAAGCCAACCCGGATGCCCCGAAAAGTCTGAAATCTTGTTACATTTGCCGTGCAGATTCCGCCCACGTCATAACCGCAGCGAGCATATGTCCGGCAGAAAACTTATAAAGCGACATACCACCCCGTCGCTACGAGAATCGAATTTATCAAAATCCCGACGGCCACGCCTATGACGTACATCGCGACCAAAATCGCGAGGTTTCTCTTCACGGCCCTGGTGTTTTTGAAAAGTATCACCATCCCCATTCCGGCGTTCACGCAAAGACCCGCCACCATGCTTCCGAAAAGGACGCCACCGTTGAGGTACGCCCCCGTGATGATGACCGACGACGCGCAGTTCGGGATAAGCCCTATCGCGCCGCAGATGAGCGGCTGAAGGTACGCGCCGCCGACGAACCATTCCGCGATCGAATCCTCGCCGACGTAGTATATGATTATTCCGAAGACCAGCGTGACAATGAAAAGATACGCGCCGACCTCCAGCGTGTGCAAAAGAGGTCTCACGAAATAGGTCTTTATGGGTTTTTCTTCCTCGTGGTCGTGGTCGCACGAATACGCGGAAATCTCGCCTTCGACGTGCTCGACCTGCGGCTCTTTTCTGAACATCGCGTTGACGAGATACCCTATCCCTATCGCAACCGCGAGCTTTATGACTATCAGAGGTATGACGACGTAGGCCCGGTCTATGCTGGAAAGAAGGATTATGAGCGCCTCGTCAGAAGTCGCCAAAAACACCGCGAGCAGCGTTCCCGTGCGGATGAGCTTCTTGTCGTACAGCTTCGCGGCCATGACGGAAAACCCGCACTGCGGGATTATCCCCGTCGCCGCCCCGAGAAGCGGAGCAAGATGCCCCTGGAGGAGTTTGTGGTTTTCCGTGAATGAAGTTTTGTGTTCCAGAAGCTCAATCAGTATGTAGATTATGAGGACGAACGGCAAAAGCTTGAGCGTGTCCAGGAACGAGTCGAGAAAAACCTGACCCACTTAAATTTACCTCTTAAAAAATACGGCGGCACGAGACGAGCTCCGCCGCCAAAATCCGACTATTTCTTCTTCGGGGCATTCTTCGCTTTGGCCTTTTTGACCATGTCCGCGGCTCTTTTCTTTATCTCCTCCTCCTCGTTGTAGGTGAGGGGCATCCTGTCCGCGTCGGCGTACCCGGTCTTTACGTATCCCTCGTCCCTTTTGAGAAGGGTGAGCCTCGTGACGGAATCGAAGACGTGGAGCCTGTCGAGGTCGAGTGCGACAGTCATCTCCTGTCCCTTTTCGCCGGCGCCGAATATCGCGAGAGGGATTCCGCACTCCATGTCGCAGTACGAGAAGAATATGTCCGCGACGTCGCCGCTTTCGACTATTTTCCCCTTCATCGTGAACGCGGAATTTTCTTTCGCCTCCTTCACGTCCTCGGGACGGATTCCCAAAATAACCTTTCTGTCGGTGTTGGCGTACTCGTCCCTCTCTTCGAACCTGTCGACTATCTTCTGCGGCACGGGAATTTTCACCTTTTTGAACTCAAAGAAGTACTTCCCGCCTTCCTCCGTGAGCTGCGCGTCGTTTATGAAGTTTATCGTGGGGTTTCCCACGTAGAACGCGACGTACGCGTTCTGCGGGTAATCGTAGAGATTCGCGGGCGTGTCTATCTGCTGTATCATTCCGTCCTTCATGACGATGACCCTCGTCGCCATGGAAAGGGCGTCGGTGACGTTTTTAGTCGCGAAGACGAACGAGCCGCTCATGCGCACCTGCAGGTTGACGATGACGTTCTGCATCTCCTCCTTGAGCTTTCCGTCGAAGCCCGAGAGAGGGTCGTCGAAAAGATAGAGCTTGGGTTCACGGACGATGGCCCTTCCGAAGGCCACCTTCTGTTTCTGCGCGCTCGTAAGCGTCTTGGGCTTGCGCGCGAGAAGGTTCTCGAGACCGAGAATCGCCGCGACGGCGTTCACCCTTTCGTCTATGAGGGCCTGGGACGCCTTTCTGAGTTTGAGTCCGTATGCCATGTTGTCGTACACGTTGAGGGACGGATACAGCGTGTTGCTGTTGAATATCATGGCGATGTCCCTGTCTCTCGGCTCGACTTCGGTTATGTCGCGGGTGCCGAGTTCCACTTTCCCGCCGTTGCACTGTTCAAGTCCCGCTATGACGCGGAGAAGCGACGTCTTGCCGCTCTTTTCTCCGCCTATCACCGCGACGAACTCGCCGTCGCTCAGATGCAGGTTCACGTTGTACAGCGCCAGGGCCCCGGA
>JAJQAK010000036.1 GCA_021203845.1 Clostridia bacterium
ACCGTTTTCTTAAAATTACTGGAAAAGCAAAATTTTTTTCCATTACTGTTTTCTGTCATATGTCACCTCGGCGAAGTTTCATTAACAAGTTTATTGTACCGCATAAAGAGAAAACAATCAAGTCTGCAAAACATTTCCCCCCGCAAAAGGTCTGAAGAGACGCCAAGTCCATAAAACGATGCGTACATCACGTGATTTGAGCTTTCACTTTTTTATTACGACAAAGCTCAACCGGAAAACAATTCCCCGTCAGAGGACTTTTTCGTCATATGTGCGCCGTCAGAATTTTATGTCCAGCGGAATCTCCTCAAGCCTGTCGATGTTTATAAGCGTAGTCGATATGTTTTCCGAAGGGATGCCCAAAATCTTTGAAACAGCCATCTTGTAAATCTTAAGCTGGTCGTAATACTCCTCAACAAGCTCCTTCTTATCCTTCTCGGAATATTTGTAATCGACGATGCGGACGCGGCCCCGTTCCACCGCCATGAAGTCAATTATGCCGTCCACGAGGATTTCGTCCTTGGAGTCCGTCTTTTTGACGTCACATGCCTTAAGCAAGCACCGGAATTTCCGTTCCCTGTAGAATTTCTGAGGCACATTTTCGAAGGCGGACATAGAAAGAATCTTGGAAAGATTCTCCGCGGACACAAGCTTTTTCGTTTCTTCGTCAGGCATTATTTCCGAAAGCTCCGCATCTATACCCTTCACGTCCTTTATCGCGAAGTCGCAAAGCTCGAGGAATTTGTGATACGCCGTGCCTTTATCCCTGCCGGACTTTTCGGCCACAACGTTCTCCTCCGCGTCGGAGCCGTCATCTGCCATCTCAATCTCCGCCCCTTTATGTGTGCCGCGAAGTCTCGTGACGGAATTTCTCACCGGAAGGCCGATACTTTCCCTATATCGATATTCCTTTTCAAAGGATTCGTCCATACGAACGAAAAGTTCCTCGTCTATCCCGGAACCCGTGATGTCGCTTTCAGATATCGAATCCGATGACACGTCCCCGCCATTCGACGTATCATTGACGTTGTCGAGCCCAATGACCGCATACGAAAGCCTGCGGCCGGTTGTCTTGTTGTCAAAAAACGTGTATCTCGTGTTAATTGTCTTCGTATCCTCCGTCGGGGCGTTATAGCCCGTGAGTGCGGCAAAATCGACCAGAGAGTTATAATCCCTGGCATCCATGACGCTTTTCTCGTCAAAGTTTTTGGGACACGAATTCATGATGTGCAGCGAATACATCGCCCTCGTACATGCGACATAGAAAACGTTGAGCTCGTTGGATATTTCCTCCTTCCTCTTACGCTCCTTCATCGCTCTCTGCATAATCGTGTCGCCGTATTTCAGTGTTTCGGGATTGTACCACTTCGTGACGAAACCAAGCTCCTTGTCGAAAGCAATTTTTTCGTTTTCGTTCCCGGTAAACTGTCTCGCGACGTCGGCGATTATGACCACGGGAAATTCCAGACCCTTTGCCTTATGCATGGTCATGACGTGTATGCAGTCCGCCTCGGCGACGTCGGGAGCGTCTATGACGAATCCACCGTCGTCCAAAACCCTCAGAAACTCGGAAACCGACATCTCGCTTCCGCCCAGATACGCCCTGCTTTGAAGCAGTCTTACCGCCTTCATCACTTCGCCACCGTCTTTCTCGTATACGGCCGTCCATCCCGCGTCCTCGCAAACCCTGTCAATAAGGGTTGCCGCGCCGACAATCTCGGACAGTTTCCTGTACCCGTTGAGTTTTTTGCGGCAGTCTCTGAGCCTCTGGGCCAGAATCTGATTCGGCGAATCCGTTTTTTCATATCGTCTTATCTTTCCGCGGAAGGTGCCTTTAGAGAAATCGAAATACGCACGGATTTCGGCAAGGTCATTCTCCGTCAAACCGCATAACGGCGACAAAAGGAAAGCGCACACGGGGATGTCCTGCTCGGGATTGTCTATGCATTTCAAAATGTTCACCAGATTTTGAATCTCCGTCTGTTCAAGAACGTCGTCGCTCCGTATTCCAGACACGGGATATCCGTTTTCCCTGAGATAACTGACCATTTTCAAAATATCCGCGTTTTTCCCGCCTTTCCTGACGAGAATGCATATATCCCCGGGTTTGACCTTCCTCGGTTTGTCCGACTTCAGATCATATATTTCGCTGCCAAGTTCCTGTTCTATCACCGCTGCAATCGCGCGGCCGTGGGAGCTGAAAGAAGACGAACCCCGGAGGCTATCAAAATCACCTTTCACGGAGTAGACTCCGTCAATCGGTTTTGCGTCGCTCTCGCCATATCTTGTAAAATAATCCACTTCAACCCGTCCCGGAGCATTTTCCGAATACAGCCCGCCGTACGTCATCATGTGGCTTACGCCGTATTTGCTTGACTCTCCGCCGTAATCCGTCCCGCAGATGTCTTCTTTCATGGCGAGACTGAAAATGTCGTTTACCGCGTTGACTATGTTTTTCGCGCTTCTGAAGTTGTCCTTCAGAGGAAGAGCGTTGTGAACGCCTTTACCCTTCTCCGTCATTCCTCTTTCTTTGAAGTCATCGAACGTGTCGTTGAAAATCTGAGAATCGGACCCTCTGAAACCGTATATGGCCTGTTTGGTGTCGCCGACAAAGAATGTCTCCGTCTCATCGTCGGACAGACAGTTTATTATCCTGCTCTGCACGTCGTTTATGTCCTGAAACTCATCAACGAAAACATATCTGTATTTTTCGTGAATGTGTCTGCGAATCTCGCCGTCTTCGAGAATTTTCAGCGCGTAGAGCTCGAGGTCCGAGTAATCCAGAATGTTCTCCCTCCTCCTGGCGGACAGAAGGTCCCGGTCATATTCCTCAATAACGTCGCAGAGGGTCTCGGCAATCTTCCCCGCCGTGCGGAATTTCGCAAGTTCCGTAACCCTGTCTCCGACGTCGAGACGATATTTCTTCCAGGCTTTCTCAATCTGTTTGGTCAGCTCCTTTATCTCATCGGCCTTTTCTTTGTCGGCGGCAGCGGGCTTGCCTCTCAAATCGACCGTTCTGACACTCTCCGGCAGTTCCACAAATATGTCGGGGGAGCTAACGAACTTGCCGAGATTTTCCGCGAGCTCGTCTTTAAGCCTGCCGTATTTGTCTTTCGCAGTCGCCGTGGTAAACTCAGCCGGATTAAAATCCAGAACACGTTCGCGAAGGGAATTGAAGATCGGCCAAATTTCCCTGTAATATTTATCGGCGTAACAATCGAAAATCTTTTCGTCGAGACATTTTTTGCGACACTCCGACAAAATGTCGGAATATCCCGGCAAATATCTCAATTCCTTATAGGCCTCGAATACTATGTCTTTAAGGCCATCGTCGGCCCTTACGCCTCCGTAGCATCTCACAAGGTTAAGAAAGGCTTCGTCGCCGCTTTTGTATCTTCTCTCGAACAGGTCGTCTATCACCCTTCTCTGTATGGCCCTGGATTTTCCTTCATCCCCGTTGACTATCTCGAACGAGGAATCGATTCCGTCTATGTCGGCGGCATAATAATACGTCTTTATCAGCCTGGAACAAAATTCGTGTATTGTACAGACGTCGGCTGAAGCGGATTTGTTGATCTGCTCCTGCAGGTGTGCGACGTCGGCGGTATCGTTCTTCGCCGTAAGACGTTTCGCGAGGTTGTCGTGAAGTTTTTCCTTCATCTGCGCGGCAGCCTTCCGCGTGAACGTTATCGCCAGAAGTTTGCTCAGATCGCCGTTTTCGCCTTCTACGATGTCGCATATCTTTTCCATCATCACGAACGTCTTGCCGGAGCCGGCCGAGGCGGAAACTATCGTCTTGCCGTGTGCGTCCATAGCGGCTTTCTGTTCGGCCGTGGGACTGTCCTTTTTCTGAATCGATATTTGTTTCCTAGACATCTTCCGCCTCCCATGCCTCTTCCTCGCCCGCGGTGGAATCATCTGCGGTTTTATCGGGTATAATAACCTCAAACAGTTTGCCGGTCATCCCCACGAGACATTCGGCCTCGTTCTCCGCGACAGCGGCGATGTCCTTACTCTTCGGCGTGCCGAAGTTCCTTTCCGGGACGTCGGATTTTTTGTTGTATCCGCAAAGTCCTGAATATGCGCAAAAGGCGCAGCTGCCGGCCGCGGGAGTCGGCCGGATGAACCCTTCCGTCATCTCCCGGACCCCGTTTCTGGCGACCAAAATCCCGTATTTCAGGAAATTGGCAAACTGCGGTCCCTCCATTGCCATGTCGTTGAACGATTTTTCGCCGAGCCCGGCCTTCTCTATGTACTGACTCTGTCCCTCCGTAACCGATTTGTCGGAAGCCTTGACGACGAAGGCGTCGCCGTCCATAAAGCCCACAAGAGGGAATTTTTCGTTGCTGTCGGTTTCTTTGCCGAATGACACCCTGGCGGGGAAATAGTAAGAGCCGGCGGGAATTCCGCCTTCCGAAACCGCGTTGAGATACAGCTCAAGCTGAAGTTTCTGTCCCATGTAATACTTCTTTCTTATCGTCCTCTCGTCGTCTATATGGCCCGTCTTGTAATCTATGACCCTGACCAGTTTTTCCCCTTCCGCGGTTGCGACGTCGATTCTGTCGACCCTACCCTTGATTTTGTTTCCGTCGAAAAATCTTATTGTCATGTCCTTCTCGGTGCCTTCCACGTCAAAATCGGAATTGACGAGCTGACGGTGCACACCCAAACAGATCTTTTTCACTTCGTCAAAGAGTTGTCCGGTCATGTACTCGCCCCTGCTGTTCTTCTGATTCCTGAACGACGCGAAAGCGGGGTCGGTAAGAAGCTCGCCGCCGAACCTTTCGGCTTTTTCCAAAACGATTTGTTCGTCGCCCGGTCCGTATGCTTTTCCCTCACAAAAAACCTTTTCGAGCACGCCGTGTACGAACGTGCCGATGTCGGGTGCGACGTCGCGTGACGTTTTTCTCGGTGACGCTCCGAGCCCCTTCTCCATGAAGGTCTTGTACGGGCACCCGAACCATTCCTCCACCGTGGTCGTGGAAACAGCGCCCTCGGTTTTGCCGGTGAAGACGGCTTTGCCGAAGGAAATGTCCTCCTTCCCCCGCCTTTTGAGACAGTCCTTAAACCCATTCACGTCGAGGCCCCGTTCTTCCATAAACTTTTCAATCGTGTTTTGTACCTTTTCGTCGCCGTTCAGCATGAGCCGGAGAGCCGCGGTCCGATTGCTGCACAGGGCGGCCAGAAATTTCCTGTCCCCGCAGGCTTTCGCCATGTCGGTGACTTCGAGATCCTTCCCCGTCCCGCCTTCGGGGCCGTCGCAGAACATTTTGCGAACGTACGACACTATTTCGCTCGGCACAGTGTCGTCTTTACCTTCTTCCCGAAGCGGATAGCTCAGATATATCTCCTTTCCGAACGAAGCGACGTTCAGCCCTGCCGTCTCGCGGTATCCCGCGTTCCTGTCGGGAAATCTGAGCTTTGCAAGTAAAGCCGCGCCGTCGGCAATTCTGCCCACGCTTTTTATCTCCTCCAAATCCCTTTCGGTAAGAAGCGACGTGTCCTCGCGGGCGTAAGGCACGGCGTTCGTCATTCCGACCGCGAAAAGATAGTCGGTCCCCGGGTTTATGCTCTGGGATATGTCGCCCACGGAAACTGCGTCAAGTTTCTGCCCGTCGACTTTCACATCGGCGGAAGAAAAAGCGCCGATTATGATTTTGAGAAACTCGCGGTTGTCGACTTTTTCGCCGCAAAGAAGCCCGCACACTTTTTCCACGGCGGACACACATTCCCTGTACGCGTTCTTGTAAAGAACGGACTCCGAGTGACGCTCTCCGCTAAAACGTTTGGAAACCGCTTCGAGTTTTTTCTCCGCGCCGACATACTTCAAAATACTGTCAATCGATTCCATGTAGTCCGAGGCCGGTATCTTTCCCTTTGTGTCGTCGGGAACCATGTCTACGAGGGTTACAAGCCTGTCCCTCACCTCGCATATGTCGTCGTATACGAATCCCGCCTTGTCGTACACCTCTTTATCAGTTTCCGCCGTCGTCTTCGGTATGCCGCCACGATAGTTCGCAAACAGGAGTACATAGTTTCTGAATTCGTCTTTCTTTCTCCAAAATGACTTACCCCTGTATGTATGTTCCGCATCCTCTGCCACGCCCAGTGTCACGTCACCCACGTTCTGTTCGTCCTGGGAATCGCTTTCCGTGACAGCGTCAAAAAGCGGATTGGAAATCACGGCGTCGACAAAATCGGGAGAATAGTTTTCAGTCCTGCAGGATATGAGATCGGTTATGAAGGAGCATATGGGGCAATCGGTCAAAGGAAGCTTTCCGTCTATGTAGTAAGGTATTCCGTATTCGGAAAACACACGGGATATGATCGGTCTGCCGTCGTCAACGGCCGGAAGCATCACGGACACGTCCCTGTATCTGGCATTGTCGTAACATACAAGCTTTTTTATGTTCGCAGCGACGTATTCAAGTTCTTCCTCGGCGTCCGCCGCCTCAAAAACGTGAACCCTTCCCGTGTCCAGATAATCCTCTTTGAAAGACATCCCGTTGTACAGACGGGAAACAATCTCGTATGCTTCGGAGGGGGCGAACGATTCCCACTCCTCCGTCACGCATTCCGCCGGGGCTCCCGAATCTGAGACGCACTCGCTGAAAATTTCAGCGGCCTCGTCAGTATATACGGGACGGAAGAATTTACCGGAAACCTCCCCCCTGCCGCCTGTCAGAATGCCGTACACGTTGCGGGCGTCCGACATGCACCCCGTGAGCACCCGAGACTCGAACCATGAAAAAGTACGGAACCCCGCGAATACGACGTCCGTTTCGCCGTCAACGGCGCCGCTGTCATTTACGACCTTTGGGAGTTCGGAAAGCCGTGTATTCACGTCCCTGTAACCGTTCGCTTTCAGGAACGCGAAATACTTTCCGTACAAAAAACAAATGTCCCCAAGCTTTTTTTTGAGAAGTACGTCCGAAACTTCCTTTTTCGCGAGGTCATCCACATCGATATGCGAGGAATACAGCATGGAAACCGCGTCATATACGTCGCCCGCAACCTCGGCGGATTTGAAGCACGAAAGCTTTTTGATGTTGATGTAATCCTGCATTATGCGGCGCATGATTGTGACGGAGTCATGTCTTCCGAGAATCGTGCTCTCGTCCGCCCCGTACTCGCCGAGAAAGGACGAAAACGTGTACACGAACGGCTCGAACATCCCGCCTCCGCACGCTTCGCACGCCGCCCTCTCCGTGTCGAGGTAAATCGCGTCGTCGCAAAAGACCAAAGTCTTTCTTCCCGCTTCATGATTCTTTTTCACTATCTCCCCGGCCTTTTTCACGGCCTCGGAAACAACCGGCACCTTTATAAGCTTTATCATTCTCTGTCTCCGCCTCCCCGCAAAATTGCCGCAGTCCTTTCGCATCCCGGGGAGGATTCTTTGTTCGAATAAAAATATACACCCCTCGTCCCCGTTACGTCAAACCTTGAAACGCCCGCCGAGGTAAAAATAACCTCACCAAGACGCTCCGCCGCCTTTACGTTACGATGGTTAATTTTAATGCGTAAAACAATCCGCCCGCACAGGCCGCAAAGCGTCACCAAGTCAGAATCTCGAGGTTTTCCCCGTAGTGCCAAAAATTTCCCTTCCCCGACGGTTTCCCCGGTGAGAAGAAATACACTTTCCCGGGGTCGGGCTTTTTTCCGTTATATTCGACTTCGACGGCGTCCCACTCCTCTTTGTCTCCGCCAAAGATTATCCTTTCGAGAAGGTCGTCGTGCTCGAATACATCCCGTCCCAGCTTTTTAAGACTTCCCGGCAAAACCGCCTCTTTTAAGGCGTAACATCTCGCGAAGGCCTTCTCGCCCACCTCTTCGACGCCTTCCGGGACGTAAACCTTACCGAGCTTTTCGCAGTTGTAGAAAGCCCGGCCGTGGATTTTTTTGACGCACACCGGAATGCGTATGGTTTCGAGCGACGCACAGTCCACGAACGCGTCTTCCTCAATGCTCTCGACGCCGTCGGGAAGACAGACCTTCGTGAGGGATTTGCAGCACCTGAATACGTCGTACGCGAGTTTTTTCACGCCCTCCGGGACGGTTATCTCCGTCATCGAAAAGCAGTCGCAGAAGGCGTCGCTCCCTATTTCCGTCACGCCCTTCGGTATATCCACCCTCTCGAGGCTGTCGCACCCTGAAAACGCCATGCTTCCTATGGAAGTCAGTGACTTCGGGAGAGTCACGCGGGCGAGATTCCCGCAATGATAGAACGTGCCGCGCTCGAGAGACGTGACACCTTCCGGTACGGCGAAATCCGTGAAGGAGACGCACCCGTAGAACGCGTCCGGGCCGATAAAGGATACGCCCGCGGGAAGATTGAGGCCGGAAAGCTTTTTGCAGGCGTCAAACGCATACTCCCCGACGTACTCGAGGCCTTTGGGAACGTCCAGGGATACGAGGCTTTCGCACCGGGCGAACGCGTGGTCGTCTATAGCTTTGAGATCTTCGGGAAGGCGGACGCTGACGAGTTTCGCACAGTTCTCGAAGGCCCTCAGGCCTATCTTTTCCACGCCGTCCGGCACGTACACGGATTTTAGGGCTTTGCATCCGCTGAACGCGTACGTCGCCACTTCGCTCAGTCCCCGCGGCAAAGAGGCCTCGCGAAGGACCGAGCAGAGGGCGAACGCTGAATCGCCGAGACTTTCGAGACGGTCGGGGAAGGACACCCTTTTAAGAGCCCTGCAGGAAAAGAACGCACCTCTTCCCACGCTCGCAAGACTTTGAGGAAAGCTCATCTCCCCGAGCTTTCTGCAGTTGTAGAACGCGGCGTCGCCTATCTTCGTCACGCCCTCGGGAAGGTTCACAAAATTAAGGTGCGTGCAGCCGTAGAACGCCCCGTCGCCTATCTCGGTGACGCCTTCCGGAATCTTTGCGCATCTTAAGCCCGTCCGTCCGTAAAACGCGTGTCCGTACACGCCGTAGCTTCCGCCCGCGGGGAGAACTACCTCTCTCCCCCTTCCTTTCGCACCGAGAAGCCATCTGCCGCCTTCGCACTCGAAGAACTCGAAACCCTCTTCGTCCCGGTAAAATCTCCCCCTCTTTCCGGGGTCCGATGTTATGTGTTTCGCGCCGAATCCCGCGAACCCGTTCGCGGCGTCGCGCTCCCTAACGTCGAGAGCGGAGAGATTGACGACCTCTATGAGAGAGTCGCACCTTCTGAAAGCGTTCTCCCCTATCTCTTCGAGGCTTTCGGGGAGGGTCACGCTCCGAAAGGCTCTGCACCCCGCGAAGGCCCCCTCGGAAATTTTTTTCACGCCCTCGGGTATGACGAGGTCTTTTACGCGCCTTTTGCCGACGTAGAGCGCGGAGCAGTTCCGCAAAGGATTTGAGTAATCCCCGTCGAAATCTATCCCGCACCAGGCGGAAAGGTCCTCAATGTACACTTTCGCGCCGTAGGCGCAGAAGGAAAAGTCGCCGATGTATTTCACGCTCGCGGGGATGTGCACGCTTTTGAGCCTCGTAGCGACGGGAAAGGCGAACCTTTCCACCCTCTCCACGCCGGAGGGGACATAAAGGTCCGTAATTTTCTCGCCGTTCACGTACGGGGCCGCCCCGTCGCAGAAAAGCGGGTTGGAGTATCCGCCGTCGAAATTTATCCCGCACCAGGCGGAAAGGTCCTTTATCTCCACGCGCCTTATGATGTTGCAGTACCGGAACGCGACGTCGCCAATGCGTCTCACGGTCCCCGGCACGGTTATCCCGCGAATCCGGCTTCCCTTGAACGCCTCGTCCGCTATCTCCGTCACCGGGAACCCCTCGTGTGTCTCCGGTATCACCACGTGCGCGTCCGAACAAGTACCGAGTCCCGTGACGGCGTACCCGCCCGCGTTCTTTTCGTATGTGAGTCCCTCGCTCATTTTTTCTTCCTCCTTATTGTCTTCGTCCTCTCCTCCCCTGGAAAGGTGTCTCATCCTCCACGGGACGTACACCTCCTCCAGAAAGTCTTCGCGCAGATAGGTTCTGTCTTCCGCGCACTCATA
Organism: Clostridia bacterium; assembly: GCA_021203845.1. Lineage (GTDB taxonomy): Bacteria > Bacillota > Clostridia > Christensenellales > Borkfalkiaceae > Coproplasma. The sequence continues at coordinate 9,996 of JAJQAK010000036.1, forward strand.
ATGGCAGGGATGCCTTATGAGTCCGAAACGCTTCAAATCGAAGTTCACGAGAACCCCCTTGTACCAGGGGTTCCACGACCGGCAGTCGAAGCCCTCTGTCTCCAGAAACCTTCTGAAGTTCTCCCTCTCCTCCTCGTCAGCTATCCTCACCATGTACGGCACGTACTTTTTTCCGTCCCCGTACGTCCCGCTCTCGTAATACACGCCTATGCACATCGTGTCACCTCATTCCTCGGACGGGTTTTCTCCCCGTTATCTTCTCTATCTTCCTATTGTATAGGACCCACCCCTCCGCGTGTCTGCACTCCCCGCGGACCTGCAGCCAGTCGTCGAGGCCCATCTTCTCTTCCAGCGCGCGCCTTTCCGATTCGACCTCGAGGCTGTGAATCTCCGCGTCGCCGCCTCTTCCGGCATGGCACGACGAGTGGTAAATGAGTGCGGCGTGCCGTCTCGTGAGAGGCGACGGGGCGCCCGTGTAGAGTCCGCCGTTCCCCTGTCTCACCATCTCGTACACCGCCGTCTCGACCATGCGCTCGTCGAGCATGTAGTTCACGGGGTGCCGCTTTTGCGTGGTAGTGAGCTCCTCCAGGGCCTTTTCGCAGAAGATTCCCGCTTCTTCGCCTTCCAACACGGAGAGAAGATAACGGAGCCCCGCCGCTTCCGCACCCTCCGCGGCCGCCTTCATTTTTTCTGTGAGCTCTTTTCTTTCGCCGTCGGAAAGGGCGGGACCGCCGTCCGAGAGGGCCAGAGAAGCCTTCAAAAACTCCCGAGAAGCAATCGTGGGGGCGTCCTCGGGGTTCCCGGAAAAGCCCGCATCCCCGCTTATAAGAGCCTCTGCGAGTCGTTCACAATTTTCCGCCGTCATTTTCCAGCCCCTCCACTTTCTTTCTGCAGACAGGTTTCAAAGGGCGGTTGGGGCAGTATTTCAGAAGATACTTCCAGTCCGCAAGGCCCGTCTTCTCCTCCAGCGCCTCCCTCTCGTTTTTGTACTCGTCCATTTTGTCCATGTCCGCCTTGAGCTCGGAGGCATACTCGCTGTAATAGAAGCTGAGCGCGGTGTGCCGCCCGGATGTTTCCGTCGGCGCGTCGTCGTACATCTTCTTAAAATACGGGTTCCCGCAGAACTCCCCCGCTGCCTTTTTCACCTTTTCTTCGTCAATCATGGTTATTCCTCCCGATTTGTGTAAATTTTAAGGGCCCGCCGAGCGGCGGGTCCCCGTACGAATCTGACGGGTGACTCATCGTTCGGCTTTGGCACCTTACTTAAAGCAGGTTGCCGCACGGTCACAGGGCCAGTCCCTCGCGTGCTCGCTATAAGTCATCGTATGTTTTTTTTAAGTTTCCGGCCCGGCGGGGCCTTCAGTACCGCGGGTTCAGCACCGTGTAAATTCCGAGGGTGTCCTCGAAGTACTCGGAGCGTTTCCTCCCGCGTATCTTTTTCGCCGCCTTGAGGTGGAACTTTATGCCCTTCTTCTTCGCGCCTTTTTCTATCATGCCCACGATGAAGTCGATTCTCTTCATGCCGCGCCTCCCTAAAGAACGATTCGGAGGTTTTCCAACGTCCGCGCCGCCACGGCGTCGTATATCCTCTCCCTGTGCGCCTTGTTGTGCGGGCACACCTCTTTCGCGAAACGAATCCAGCCCTTCGTCTTTTTACGGCCCGCGCCGAGATTTGTCATGGCCGTAATAAATTCTTCCTTCGTCAT
>JAJQAK010000049.1 GCA_021203845.1 Clostridia bacterium
TGTAATCCTTTATCGGACCGGGTTCGAGCATCGTAAACTCGTCAAACATGTTGAGTGCAGACCCGGTGCAGTATTTTTTAATGGGGAGAATCCCGGTCATGTACGCGAGAGACACATACTCCCTGTTCTTAAGAAGGTCCTTTAAAAACTGCAGATACAGCTCCTGACTCTCCGAATCGTTCTTTCTCTCTCTGAACGGACAATCCCACTCATCTATCACAAAGACAAAACCGATTTGATTTTCGCGGAAAACATTTGAAATTACCGAGATAAGGTCGTCGTCATCTTCATAGTCTGTGTCGGGAAATTCTTTTTTTATTTCCCTAATGAGTTTACTTGTAAGTTTCGCAATCCCAGTCTTTGCGTCGACATCTTTTTTGATAATCTGCGAGACGTCAAAATATATAACATTATATTTGTTGAGATGTTTTTTATAGCTGTCTTCCTCCGCGATTTTGAGATTGTCAAAAAGAGTATGCGAATCGCATCCGCGGCTGTAGTATGCCGTGAGCATGTCGGCGATGTACGATTTGCCGAACCTTCTCGGGCGGGTCACACACATAAATTTTCCTGATTTCGAGATACGGCCGTTGGTGTATGCGATAAGACCGGTTTTGTCCACATAGATATCGTCGTTTATGTAATCATGAAATTTTTTATTCCCGGGATTAAGATAATCTCCCATGTTTCGTCTCCTGGTATTGCGAAGTCATGAGTTCTGTTCTAATACAAGTATACCACACTTTTTCGTAGGACTCAAGCCCGTTTGAACGCTTTGACCGGGGCATAAAACGGCCGGAACGATTCGCCCCGACCGATTTCCGATATTCAAATCCGGCCCTCAACCCAAGCTTTTTTATATCGCGGACAAAGTTTTCCCGGCGAAGGAGAAACCCCGCGTTCACAGAAAATCCCAGACGGCCCTGGGAATTCTCGCCCCGTCGAAAGTGCAGTCCCATACCTTTTTAACTTCGTCCCTGTCCTTCCCCTCCGTCTCTTTTTCCGGAAAATCCCGATACTCGAAAAACGCCGTGCCTGAGCCTTTTGCCTCCGTGGTCCTGTCCGCGAGGAAAGCCGCCTTAACGGCCCTGTCCATGTTCGTTCCGAGATACACGGGTACTCCATTCCCCCTTCCCTAAAATACACACGGAAGTATCTCGTCAGCCCTTCCTTCCTCTCGCTCGCCCTGTCCGCCGAGGTTCCCGCCGGCGCCGTGAATTTTGCAAAAAAAACGACCGCCACACGCAGCCGCGTAAAAAAAATTTTTTCCGTCCCGTGCCTCAGCCGTAAGAGCCGTCCGGCAAAAGACGGTTCCTTTTTCGTCCGCGATTTTTTTTACATGTCCGAATCTGTCCCTTTCCGCGGACAAATTCAGGATCTTAAGAGACCTTGACCTGGCGCTTTGACCCGTTTATGCGGTTTCTTTCATGAAGAAAGGACTGCCTCGGGGCACCGCACGGGCGTCCGGCGTATGCCTGAACTCCGTCCGTCATGTAAATGAATCTTTTTCTTTCAGAACCCCCGACAGCACGCCGCTCACGAAGTCGGCGCTTTTGGCGGAGGAATATTTGTTCGCGAGATTGGCCGCCTCGCTTATCGAGACTTCGGGCGGTATGTCGTCCATGTACAAAATCTCGGCCATGGCGATGTAGAGGAGCGATTTGTCCGCGGGAAAGATGTTCGCCCCGGGAAACGTCGGGGACATTCTGTCGAGCACCGCGTCCATGTCGGCCTCGTGCTCCGCGATGTGTCCCAGAGCTCTGTCGCAGTATTCGACGTCGTCCTCCGTGAGTGCGTCGCCTTTATATAGACGCCTCTTGAGAGCATCGTCCCATCCGTTGAACCTGGACGAAAAGACGTATTTGAAGAGCGTCTCCCTTGCCGCCGTCCTCATGGCGTGTTATACCGCGGCCTCTCCGTCGAAGAGGACGTCGCAGACGTGGACGCCTACCTTCGCGACCTTGTAGTTCGTCATGGTCTCTATGTTGTCTTTGACGGCCTGCTGGATTCGGAAGGCCAGCGCCGGGACGACGTAGCCGAACTGTACCCTGACGTCTATCTCGGCCACAATGCCTTCCTTGTCGAAAGTGAGCTTTATGCCCTTTCCTTTTCCGCCGGCGCAGTACGCGCCCTCGACCTGGTTCACGGCGAGCTTCACTATGCCGTTCACTATGTCGGTGTTGTATGTTATTTTACCCTTCTGTCCGTTGGGGGATTGTTTCACTACGTGTGCCATGTTTTTTCTCCATGGGGTTTGATAAATAAAGTATAACATCGGAAAAACGAAAACGCAAGAGTATTTCCGCGTTTTGACCCCGATAAATGCGAACGGTTGCCGCATTTCACGGCAACCGCACCCAATCCCTGTTGATTTTCCGTCAATTTTCCTTCTTTTCCGATTTGAATTTGAGCCCGCCATCCGCGACGTACACGGTGACCTCCTCGCCGTCCAAAATGTTTCCCGCGAGGATCTCGTCGGAAAGCCTGTCCTCGACGAGCCTTTGCACGGTCCTCTGAAGCGGTCTAGCGCCGTTCGCCTCGTCGTACCCCTTCTCCACGAGAAGGCTGACGGCGTCTTTCGTGACGTTCAGCTTTATCCCTCTCGCATCGAGTCTTTTCTGGAGCTGGTCTATTATCTTATAACAGATCTGACCCACTTCTTCCTGGGTGAGCTTTTTGAAGACAATGACGTCGTCGAGCCTGTTCAAAAACTCCGGCCGGAACTGGTTTTTGAGCGCCTCGTTTATGGAGTCCTTCATGGTCTCGTAGTCGCTTTGCGCCCCGCCCTCGCTGAAGCCGAAGGCCTTCGCGCTCTGTATCTGACTCGCCCCGACGTTCGAGGTCATGATGATTATCGTGTTTTTGAAGTTTATCGTCCTCCCCTTGTTGTCGGTGAGCCTCCCGTCGTCGAGGATCTGCAAAAGGACGTTGAACACGTCCGGGTGCGCCTTTTCTATCTCGTCGAAAAGAACCACGCTGTAGGGCTTCGTCCTCACCTTCTCGGTGAGCTGCCCGTCGGAGTCGTCGTATCCGACGTATCCCGGAGGCGCGCCTATGAGCTTGGAGACGTTGTGCTTTTCCATGTACTCGGACATGTCAATCCTTATCATCTGCCTCTCGTCGCCGAACATCGCCTCGGCGAGGGCCTTCGCGAGGTCGGTCTTGCCGACGCCCGTGGGTCCCACGAAGATGAAGCTCCCTATGGGCTTGTTGGGTGAGTTGAGTCCCGCTCTCGCCCTTCTTATGGCCCTCGAGACAGCCGACACGGCCTCGTCCTGGCCTATAATCCTCTTATGGAGGTTCTCTTCGAGATGTAAAAGCTTTTCGCTCTCCGCCTCGTTGAGTTTGACGACGGGGACGCCCGTCTTGTTGGAGATGAGCGCAGCTATGTTCTCGCTCGTTATGGAGACGCTCTTGTCCCCGCCGCCGACGAGCGCCGCGTTGTGGGACGCGAGCTTTTCGGTGAGCTCGTCTATCTTCTTTTTCGCGACGTCCGCCCCGGAGTAGTCCTCGTCCCTTATAGCCTTCTCCTTTTCGAGCTGAAGTCTGTCTATCTGCGCCTGTATGTCGTTTATCTCGGGGGGCGCGTTGTAGCTGTCGAGCTTCGCCCTCGACGCCGCCTCGTCTATGAGGTCTATCGCCTTGTCGGGGAGGAACCTGTCCGTGATGTACCTGTCGGAAAGGGTCGCCGCCGCGATTATGGCGTCGTCGGTTATCTCCACCTTGTGGTGCTCCTCGTACTTGTCGCGAAGACCCCTCAAAATCTCCACGGTGTCCTCGACCGTGGGCTCCTCGACTATAATCTTGTTGAACCTTCTGTCGAGCGCCCTGTCCTTTTCTATGTACTTTCTGTACTCGTCGAGGGTCGTCGCTCCTATCGTCTGTATCTCGCCTCTCGCGAGCATGGGCTTCAAGATGTTCCCGGCGTCCATGGACCCGTCCGACGTCGCGCCAGCGCCGACTATCTGGTGTATCTCGTCTATGAAAAGAATGGTGTTCCCGTCGCTTTGCAGCGCGTTCATGGCGTCCTTGAGCCTTTCTTCGAACTCTCCCCTGTACTTCGTGCCGGCCAGCATCCCCGCGAGGTCGAGCTGGAAGACGGTCTTGTTCTTGAGAAGGTCGGGCACATCCCCGCTCACTATCGCCTGCGCGAGCCCTTCGACGACCGCCGACTTCCCGACGCCAGGCTCGCCTATGAGGACGGGGTTGTTCTTGGTCCTTCTGGAAAGGATCTGTATGACCTCGTCTATCTCCTTTTTCCTGCCTATGACGGGGTCTATCTTGCCGTCCTTCGCCTTCTGCGTGAGGTCCGTCCCGTACCTGGAAAGCGCCGAGCTCCTTCCGTAGCCCTCCCTTCCGTCCGGGCGCCTTTCCGCGTTGTACCTGTCCCGCTCCGACATCATCCTCTGGCGCATCTCCTCCTCCATGCGCCTTCTGAACTCAAACGGGTCGTTTACGGACTGAGCGGGGCCGTCGTCGGTTTCGTCGTCATCGTCGTCGTCCGTGTCGTGTATCTCGTACTGGATGTGTATGCCGCTCTGGCCGACGTTCCTTATCGCCGAGATGGTCCTCGCGAGAAGCGCCGTGTAGTTAATCCTCAGCGCGTGGAATATCCTCACCGCGAGGCTGTCGCTCTCCTGCAGTATCGCCGCGAGCACGTGTTCCGTGCCGACGAGGGACTCCCTCCCCGCGTAGCGCGAGGCGAGCTCCGCCGCGTTCGCGAAGATCCTCTTGGTTCTCGGGGTGTACCCCGAGATCGTGCACGCCGTGTCCACGGAGCCCTGGACGTATCTCGAAAATCCCGGCTCCGTTATGTTGCACGCCGTCATTATCTGGCATGCCTTGCACTCCGGCACGGAGAGCATCGCCTCTATGAGGTGCTCAGAGCCGATGTACGTTATTCCGAGGTGTTTGGAAAGCGTGTTGGCGTTCTCTATCACCCGGTTCAAATGGTTGGTGTATCTGTCCATATGTTTTTCCTCCCTGTTTTTTTTATCTTCCCGCGAGCGAGAGGAGCTTTTTCGCCCCCTGCTCCGCCCTGTAAACGTCCCTCTCCTCCGCCGTGAGCGTTTTCCCTGCCGCCGCGTTTATGTTGGAGGCCTTCATCCTCACGGACAGGGCGTCTATCTGGGATACGTCCGATATGTCTATGTATCCGAGGACCGCACCGAGCTTTATGTTCGTGCACATCTCGTCGAACTCGGAAGAGGAGATCATCGCGCAGTTCGTGGCTATCCCGAAAGACCTTAAACACTGGTCCTTTATCTTCAGCGCGGCGCCGCTTTTTTGGACGTACTCCCTCGCGCCCTCCTCGAGCTCTATGGTCCTTTTCACGGCGCTCTCCGTCTCCTCCAATATGTCCTGCTCGGTGAGCCCCAGGGTCCTCTCGTTGGAAAGCTGGTACATGTACCCCTCCGCCCGGGACCCTTCCCCGTACATCCCCCTCACCGTGAGGTTGACGGAGGAGGCCGAGTTTATGACGTCCTGTATCCTGTTGGTGATAGTGAGAGCCGGCAAAAAGAGCATGGCGGAGGCTCTTAGCCCCGTCCCGAGGTTCGTGGGGCACGCCGTGAGATACCCGAGCCTTTCGTCGTAGGCAAAGCGCACGCTTTTCGCCAGAAAATCGTCAATCTCCGACATCGTGGAGTACGCGCCCGCAAAGTCCAGACCGCCCACTATGCACTGCTCGCGAAGGTGGTCCTCCTCGTTTATCATTATGGAGACGAACTCCTCGCCGTTTATGAGGACCGCACCTCCCGTCCTGTTTTTCACGAGATCCGGGGATATGAGGTGGTTTTCGACGAGCCTCGCCGCCTCGTCCGGGGATATCTGGGACATGTACGTGAGATGCATGTCGTCGAGCCCGGAGACCGCCGCCGTCACCTTCCTTATTATCTCCCTCGCCTTTATGGCGTCGAGCTTGGAGGGGAAGACGTATCCGTCGACGTTTCTCGCGAGCCTCACTCTCGTGGACACCACGGTGCCCGCGCCGTTTTCCGCCGTCATGAGCCGCCTCCCGCCCTCTGGCGCGTCTTGAGGACCGACAGTATTTTCTGAAGCCTCTGCGCCTCGGGATAGTTTTCCTTCTTTATGGCCTCCTGGATCCTTTCCTGCAGCTCGCTTATCTCGCCCGCGAGCTCCCTTTCTTCGTCGCTCGGTTTGTCCTTCCCGACGTGATAGAGGGCTCCCTGCGTCTTTTTTATCTGTCCTTCCAGCTGCGCGCGGAACGTCTCGTAGCAGTCGGGGCAGCCCAAAAGCCCCGTTTTGAGATACGACGAGTATGCCGTGCCGCACGTGGGACACCTCGTCTCGCGGGGAGCGGAAGACATGCCGAACACGTCGGAAAAAGGCATGAAATTCTTGATTTCACCGCCCATCTCCACGAAACATTCGTCGCAAAGGTACAGTTTTACGTACCTTCCGTTCACGATCTGTTCTATTTTGTGCGTGGCTTCCCTTTCGCCGCAGCGCATGCAAAGAGGCACTATCATCTGAAAATTCCTTCCCGTCGCGTTTCACGTAATATATAATCCCGCGTGGCCTAATTCAAACACAATTCCCGCAATTTACTTCACTCTCAGAGGCAAAACGCCATGTACGGGGGAATGTACAGAACCCCCTCCGTCTCGCGAAACTCGCCCGGGTGTATCACTATGCTCCTCACGATTCTTTTGGGAAACTTCTCCCTGAACCTTTCCAGAGAGACCGTGGAGTATCTCGTAGTGGATTTCACCTCTATCGGAGATATCATACGGTTCAGCGTCCCGCTTTCCGGAATCAGAAAATCTATCTCAATGTCGTTCCTGTGCTTTTCCTCGCTGTAATGCGTGTAGAAATAAAGAGGGAAGCCCGACGACACAAGCATCTGTGCGACGGCGTTCTCGTACAGCATCCCCTCGTTTAAGGAAAGCTTTCCGTTGAGGATGAGGCTGTAAATGCTGTTTTTTTCTATCTCCTTTTCGGCGAACGCATGGGACAGCAGAAGCCCGGTATCCCCCATGTAGCATTTGACGTACGTGCGATCCTCGTTTCTCGCGAGCCCCGCCTCCGGGTCGCAACAGTTGAAACAGACGTTGCAGATCATGGAGTCGTCGAGCCAGAAAAAAGTGTCTTCATATCTGTCTATGGACGACCCCTCCACATCGCTGAAAATTACCCTTTTTTCATGCCTGGACAAGAGCCCCGGCATCTGGTCGTATATCGCGGTGACCTTGGATTTGTAAGGCGACGAAATCTTCCTTATGTCCTCCCTATAAAGGTTCAGTATCCTGCGTTTCACCGCGTCCGCGGCGGTGAGACTCTTGCCGGTTTCAACAAACCTGGACACGGCCTGCGGCATCCCGCCCACGAGCATGTACTGTCTGAAAAGCAGCATGGCGGATTTGTGGAGTCCGTTGTCGAGGTTTTTTTTCTCCCCGAAGCAAAGCCTTATGTATTCGATTATCTGCGGGTTTCCGAGCGCCCGGCAGAACTCCTCGAAATCCAAGGGATACATTGTGACCGAATCCTCTTCGGAGGGAATGACTATACCGCGGGTGTTCTCCCTTATGGAGATGAGGGAACCCGTTTCGATATAATCGTACCTTCCGTCCTTAACAAGCTGCTTTATACATTCGCGGGCTCTCGGAAATTCCTGTACTTCGTCGAATATTATGACCGATTCGCGCCGATACAGGTCCGTTTTGTACTCGCCGCAAAGCAGCATGAAAAGAGTGTCAGGGTCATTCATGTGGTCCTCAAAATAGCCTTTGACGGTTTTTCCCGCGGTGGAAAAATCAATGAGGATGTACGATTTGTACTCATTTTTTGCGAACTCCTCCGCGACGGTGGATTTTCCGACGCGGCGGGCACCCTCAATGAGAATCGCCGTCCTGCCACTTTCCTCTTTCCACCGCAAAAGCCTGTCGTATATCTTTCTTTTGAACATCATATCCCTCACCTCCCACCGATTATAACACCTCGTGTCACAGTGCGCAAGTATAAAAACACAGTTTTTGCTCATAGTGCGCACGTATAAGAATACCGCATTTGTTAATAGTACGCAGGTATAAAAACTTACCATATATCAGAAACTCGTAGAAATCAGGTACCTGCAACGCAAAACAATTTGAAAAGGAGCCCGGCATTGTACCGGGTTCCCTCGTTTCAAAAGATATACAATTCTTATGTCAGGAAAGAGGCTATTTGGTCATTCCTTCCTGCACGGCCACAGCCACGGCGACCGTCGCACCGACCATGGGGTTGTTGCCCATTCCTATAAGACCCATCATCTCGACGTGCGCGGGAACGGAAGAAGAACCGGCGAACTGGGCGTCGGAGTGCATGCGTCCCATCGTGTCCGTCATGCCGTAGGAAGAAGGACCCGCACCCATGTTGTCCGGGTGGAGCGTTCTGCCCGTGCCGCCGCCGGATGCCACGGAGAAGTACTTGACGCCGTTCTCGTTGCACCACTTCTTATAGGTGCCGGCGACGGGATGCTGGAATCTCGTGGGGTTCGTGGAGTTGCCGGTGATGGAGACGGAGACCTTCTCCTTAATCATTATGGCGACGCCTTCCGGCACGTTGTCCGCGCCGTAGCAGCGAACCTTGGCCCTGGGGCCGTCGGAGAAAGCCACTTCGTCCGTGACCTTTACGGTCTCGGTGTACGGATCGAACTCGGTCTTTACGTACGTGAATCCGTTCACTCTGGAGATGATGTATGCGGCGTCCTTTCCGAGTCCGTTGAGGATGACTCTCAAAGGCTTCGTCCTAACCTTGTTGGCGTTCTCGGCGATCTTTATGGCGCCTTCCGCCGCGGCGTACGACTCGTGTCCCGCGAGGAAGCAGAAGCAGTCCGTGTCCTCGGAAAGGAGCATCGCGCCGAGGTTGCCGTGTCCGAGGCCCACCTTTCTGTTCTCGGCGACGGAGCCGACGATGCAGAACGACTGGAGCCCTATGCCTATGGCCGCGGCCGCGTCGGCGGCCTTAGTGCAGCCTTTTTTAATGGCTATCGCCGCGCCGACGGTATAGGCCCACACGGCGTTCTCGAAACAAATGGGCTGCGTCCCGCGGACTATCTTGTCGCAGTCCACGCCCTTGGAAAGGCATATGTCCCTGCACTCTTCTATGGATTTGATTCCGTACTCTTTGAGCACGCCGAGGATCTTGGCCTCGCGGCGTTCGTAGTTTTCAAATAATGCCATTAGTCGACCTCCTTGTCCGTTCTGGGGTCAATGTGTTTGACGGCGCCCTGTTCCTTCGTGTACCTGCCGTACGTCCCGATGGACTTCTCGTAAGCCTCGTTGGGAGACATCCCCTTCTTCACGAAATCGGTGAACTTGCCGAGCGAGAGGAACTTGTATCCGCAGACCTCGTTGTTCTTGTCGAGGGCCATGGCGAGGCAGTAACCTTCGGTCATCTCGAGGTATCTCACGCCCTTGGCTGCCGTGCCGTACATCGTGCCTATCTGGGATCTCAGCCCCTTTCCGAGGTCCTCGAGTCCCGCGCCCACGGAAAGACCGTCGTCGGAGAACGCCGACTGGGATCTGCCGTATACTATCTGAAGGAACAGCTCCCTCATCGCGACGTTTATGGCGTCGCACACGAGGTCCGTGTTGAGAGCCTCAAGGATGGTCTTGTGTGGCAGGATCTCTGCGGCCATGGCCGCGGAATGCGTCATTCCGGAGCACCCTATTGTCTCTATGAGTGCCTCGACTATCACGCCGTCCTTGATGTTCAAAGAAAGCTTGCAGCAGCCCTGCTGGGGCGCGCACCAGCCTATCCCGTGGGAAAACCCACTGATGTCTTTGATTTCCTTTGCCTGCACCCATTTGCCCTCTTCCGGGATGGGCGCGGGGCCGTGCTCGTACTTGCCGGACACGCCCTTGGCAACGCAAATCATATCTTCAACTTCTTTTGTGTATTGCATTACATCCTCCGTTATTGTTTCTGGCGCTTGGGCCGATTTTTACCAAATTAAATTATACCCCGGCCGGGAAGGTTTTTCAATAGCAAAACGCGAAGTTTCGCGCCCGGCGGCCGTTTTTTGCTCATTCCGCTTCGAGGGGCATGAACTCGAATCTGTCCACGTTGAAAAGCCCGGTGTCGAGAATCTTCACCTTGGGGATGACGGAAAGAGAGAGGAACGCGAGGGACATGAAGGCCTCCTGCTCCCTGTCGACGCCCATGGCGTACGCTCGCTCTATGAGGGCCTTGCTCGCTCTCTGCAGCGTCTCGGCATCCGCCGAGGACATGAGCCCGCCTATGTCGAGGGCCACGGAGTAGACCTTTTTGTCTTTGCTGTCGACGATTACCATCCCTCCGCCTATGCGCTTGAGCTCTCCGACGGCCTTCGCGAGGCTTTCGTTGTCGTCGCCGAGAAGTATTATGTTGTGCGAGTCGTGCGCTATGGTTATGCCCATGGCCCCGCCTTTGAAACCGTAACCTTTGAGGATCCCTTTCCCTATGTTCCCGTTTATGCCGTGGCGCTCCACGACGACGAGTTTGAGAAGGTCCGTCCCCTTCACGTCTATGTCGCCCGTCCCGGTGTTTTTGACCTTCACTACCTCGCAGTCTGTCACGATGTTGCCGGGCTTTATTATCATGGCGTTGACTCTGTCGCCCTTGAGGTCGTATCTGAAGTCGTCCGCTTTGACGTCTTTCACGTGAACGGTGCCCAGGACGGCGTCCGGAAGATACCTTTTAGACGTGTCGAAAAGCGCCTTCCCGCCCCGCGCGACGAGCCTGCCGTCCTTGTAGACGAGCTTCGCGTCGAAGTTTTTGAGATTGTCCACTACGACGAGGTCGGCAATCCAGTTGGGAGCAATCCCTCCGCGCCACTTGAGGCCGTAGCACTCCGCGGTGTTGAGGGTCGCAATCGTCACCGCCCACACGGGGTTAAACCCGCCGGCGACAAGGACCCTCATCGCGTCGTCCATGTCGCCCTTCTCTTTGAGGTCGGCCGCGTGCCTGTCGTCCGCGCATATTATGAACCTTCTCATGTTCTCCGCGGTAACTGACTTGCTGTTTGAGACTATATTTCTCGTGGACGAGCCGTGACGGAGATGAACGTACATGCCCTTCGCGAGCTTTTCCTCCACTTCCGCGTTGTCCACGCACTCGTGGTCGGAAGATATCCCGCCGCATATGTACGCGTTAAGCTCGTCTCCCACGACTGACGGTGCGTGCCCGTCTATTATCTTTCCGTTCTTCTGCGCGGCCTCGAGCTTTTTTATGACGTCCGCGTCGCAGTTTATGACTCCCGGGTAGTTCATGAACTCCGCGAGCCCGTATATGCACGGGTTATTGATGTTCTTTTCTATCTCTTCCCCGTTTATGATCGCGCCCGACGTCTCAAACGGCGTCGCAGGAACGCATGATGGAAGCTGGATTTTCACGTCCAGGGGGACGTTCTCGGAGGCCTTCGCAATGTACTCAATACCCGGCATCCCGCAGACGTTCCCTATCTCGTGCGGGTCCGCGATGATTGTGGTCGTGCCGCGAGGGACGATGAGCGACGCGTATTCTTCCGGAGAAAGCTGGGAAGATTCTATGTGCACGTGCCCGTCGATGTATCCGGGGATCACCACCATGCCGGAGACATCCGTCTCCTCGACGCCTTCATACGAACCAATTCCGACGATTCTTCCGCCCGTTACGGCAATGTCGCCATGTTCTATCCGTCCGTTGAAGACGTTCACGTAATCGGCGTTCTTTAA
>JAJQAK010000107.1 GCA_021203845.1 Clostridia bacterium
TTATATATGTAAAAAAGGAGTACATCTGTGGCAAACATATTTTATTGACTTTTCCTTTCCGGAAGGACACGTCCTTCTGCGCTTACCTTATCCATGGACGGCCGTGCGTACATATGACGGGATCGATGCCTTTTTTATATCCTTCCAAAAAAAGATCAAAAAGCACATATCGGTCGGGAAAATTTCTCGACTTTTTTTGCGTAAAATGAGATGTAAAGTTTTGTGGCAAAAAAAATTTACGACAGCAAAAAAATCTTCTAAAATCGAAAGAGATTTCTTTAAGATAAAAACAAAAAATAATGCAGACGGCATATGGATATGAAGTGAAAATCCGCGAAAAAAAGCAAGCAAAAAACGGCCCCCAAAAGGACTCCAGACGGGTCAAAATGTTATCATTAAAAAAAATGACGTACGGAATTTGGACCTAAAAATTTTGTAAAAACAATATGTTGTGTATCGAAGGCTCGAAACACAACATATTGTGGTTTTTATTCATTTGGCGCAGGGAACAGGATTTGAACCTGCGAGCAGAGTTACCCGCTACACGATTTCCAATCGTGCTCCTTAAACCACTCGGACATCCCTGCAAAGGTTTAAGGCAATATTCGGTTGCGTAAACAATGATATAAAACTGACGGCAAAAAATCAAGCGTTTTTGACCAAAAAGCTCAGACGACGAATCCCATAACCGTCAGTATAAACAGCCATGCGAATCCGTAGTAGGCGACGGCCGCTATAAGGTCGTTTATCGTCGTGATTAGCGGTCCGGACGCCACCGCCGGGTCTATGTGCATCTTTTTGAACATCATCGGGATAAGCGTGCCAAAGAGCGCAGACAGAGCCATCGCGATGAGAAGCGCGAGCCCAATGCATCCCGCCGTGGCGAAGCAGACCGACATGCCGAGATCCCCGTTCACGAGCATGAGGTACCCGCCGACGAAGACCGCGGATCCGGCACCGAGAATCAACCCGTTTATCGCGCCGACCCGGAACTCTCTCCATACCATATGTCGCAGCTGTTTCGACGTCATGGTGTCGTATGAAAGGGATCTCACGGTTACGGCGAGGGACTGCGTGCCGACGTTGCCCGCCATGTCCAAAACGAGGGACTGGAACGCCACGATGAAAGGTAGCCCCTGTATGACCGTCTCGAACTGGTCTATGACGTAGGAGACCAAAAGCCCCAGGACGAACAGAATGACGAGCCAGGGGATACGCTTTTTGAGCGACTTGCCTATTGACTCCTCTCTGTCGTTTTCCGACGTGAAACCGGCGAGCTTGGCGTAGTCGTCGCCGAACGCCGCCTCAGCGGCCTCAACTATGTCGTCCGACGTTATTACGCCTATGACCCTCTCTTGCGGGCCTATGACGGGGATCGAATCCTCAGAATAATCCTTGAGCTGTTCGAGACATTCGGCGACCGTCTCGGTCGCGTCCACGGAGGGGTACGACGTCTTTATGATGTTCTCGAGGTCGTCGCCCTTTCTCGCCACAATCAAATCTCTTAAATTGATGGCACCGTAGTATTTCCCGCCTTCGTCTTCGACGTACACGGTGGACACGTTGTCGTTTTCCGCCGCCTGGTCTATCATGGACTTCATCGCCTGACGAACCGACATGCCGCGTTTTATGATGACGAAGTTCGTCGTCATGAGGGAGCCCACCTGGTCGTCGGGATACGACTGAATGAGGTTTATGTCCTCCACCGCCTCCGGCTCCATGAGGGTCATTATCTCGGTCCTGGTGGCGGGTTCGAGTTCTTCCAGGACATCCACGGCGTCGTCGGCGTCCATCGACTCGATAATGTCGGCCGCCTTGTCCTTGTCAATCGCTTCTATGAAGTCTTCCGGGTTTTCGAGATACGAGAAAAGATCGGACAGCTCGTCTTCCGGAAGTATCCGAAGGAGCTTTCCTCTTTGTTCTTCGCTGAGTTCCTCGTAGAGGTCCGCAAGGTCCGCGCTGTGATAATCGGTGAGTCTGTCTACGAGTTCCTCATCGGACAGCTGGCTCTCCAATATTTTTCTGAGCTCGTCCAAAGCTTCCAGCTTGTCTTCCATCTCCCACGCGCCTCTCGGTATATCCGTCAAAAAAAAGAAGGCAGCCCATAAAGCGCAAAAAGCGCTTTATGTCAGCTGCCTGAAAACTGGTACTCCCGGCGGGAATCGAACCCACAACGTCCCCTTAGGAGGGGGAAATTATATCCATTTAACTACGGAAGCCAACGTATATATCTTATATTACCCGTCCGAAAAAAGCAAGAAGTTTTTTCGGATTTTTGCATGCGGCGTCAAAAAAATCACATGTCTCCGAAGCGTAAAATCAGTCCTTCAGACACCCTATCGGAATCACAAACACCCCGTCGTCCCTTCTGTATCCGACCTTCGTGCCCGTTATTACGATTTTCAAGTCGGGAAGCCTTGTCGGATATTCCGACGCTTTGTTGCTTTTCCCGATAAGTCGCTCCATTCGGCAAAGCTGCTTTGCCGCCTCGTCCGCCTGCCCCTGTCCCAGCCTGAAATCTATCAGAGCGTACTTCCCGTCATTCAGACACAGTACGCAATCCGTTCTCAAATTGTTTCTGTCGCGGTAGTGATAGATTTTCCCGTCATGCCGGGAACTGTAAGCTTTGAGATCTCTGAGGCAGAGACTCTCGAATATAGACCCGAAAGTCCCAAAATCCGTTTCCAGCTCCTTCGGCCCCGTCTTCAGTGCGTCGACGGCGAGCGACGGATCTATGAAATTATGCTTGGGCGCAAATTTAATGTTGGTCGCCGCCTTGATACCCGGATCCCATGCCGGAATATCCTCTATCACATAAAGCTTTTTGAGCGCGGCAACGTAGTTCGTTATCGTCTTCTCGGAAACAAGGCGGTTGGAGATAACGTCTTTGTATATCGTCTTGTAAGCGGACGTTGTGCAGAGATTCCGCGCGCATGCCGTCAAAATACAGTCCGTCAATTCCGGATTTCTGCGAACTTTGTCCACATTGGATATATCCGTCTGACAAATCTGTCGGTACAGATTCCGTGCGATAGCCGTCCGACCACCTTCTTCTCCGAATATGCTGTCCGGCCACCCGCCGCGGCACGCTGCGTGAATCAGCTCATCATATGACAAATCGCACGTGCAGGCATCGAAATCTTCAGGATGTTCGAATAAATTTTCCAATGAAACCGAGCCGTTTGACTCCCCGCTTTCGTATAGAGTCATCGGAAGCATTGTCATTGTGGAAATTCGTCCGTTGCCCGTGTGTGGTGTCTTCACAAAACGCGAAGAAGAACCTGTCAAAATATATAGCCCCTTTTTCTGGAGGTCGTCCACGGATTTTCGGACGGTACCCCATATCTGCGGGGCATCCTGCCATTCGTCAAAGAGCCGTGGTGTTTCCCCTTCCAAAAGTTTGTCGGGATTGGCATCGGCAAGCATCAAAAGAGATTTTCTGTTGTTCTCATCTTGAAATTCCACAAAACTTTTTGCTTTTTGTTTTGCCGTCGTGGTTTTCCCGCACCCCTTGGGTCCGTCTATCAGTGCGGCACCAAAGTATTTGAGTTTGGTGTCGAGTATTTCATCGGCAATTCTTTTCTTATATATCATAATCTACTATATCATAATCTTCGTAACCTCACATCACGGGAATTATGGCATGAATGTTTTAACTCGGCAAGTATACTTCCTCTTTTTGATGTTTTTCATTTCCACTTTTTGATGTTTTCACTTCTATCCAAAAGCTTCTAGTTGACAGTCATGATGTCCGCTTATGCAAAAAAATCCCGCCGGGCGGCAGGATCATCTAAGGGGTCATTGGACTTTTTTGAATCTCAGTCGGAGGTTATCTCCTCCGCCAGAGCGATTATGTTTATCTTCGCGGCGGCGTCCAAAGAAGGTCTCATCGTCACCAGGGTGTCCGTGAACTTGACGTTGGGCTGCGGCGAGAGCTTTTCTTTTATTTTCTTCGCCGCCATGGGCGCCCAGCTGCCGTTCTCTATTATGCCGACGACGCGTCCCTGATAGTTTCTCTCGCAAATCGCGTCGAGGAAGTTTTCGACGGGCGTGAAGACACCTCCGTTGTACGTGGGAGAGCACAAAACCATCTTGGAAAGCCTGAACGCCGCGGCTTCGGAGTACGACCAGTGTTCTCTGGAAAGGTCATGAACCTCCGCGGTATATCCCTTCGCCGCGAGCTTTTCCGCAAGAAACTCGGCGGCCGCCTTCGTGTGGCCGTAGACGGAACCGTACCCTATGAACACGCCCTTCTCCTCCGGCATGCACTTCGCCCAGAGCATATATTTGTCGATATAGTAGTCGATGTTGTCCTTGAGGACGGGTCCGTGCAGGGCGCATATCGTCTTGACGGTAAGGCCCGTCAGCTTGTAAAGGAGCTTCAAAACCTGCGAGCCGAACTTCCCGACTATGCCGATGTAGTACCTTCTCGCCTCGTCCTCCCAATCCTGGATGTCCGTGACGTCGAGCGCGCCGAACTTTCCGAAGGCGTCCGCGGAAAAAAGCACCTTGGAGTACGCGTCGTATGACACCATAACCTCGGGCCAGTGGACCATCGGGGCGAAAAGGAACTTCAGAGAATGCTTTCCGAGCTCAACCGTCTCCCCGTCGGCGACCACCTTACGGTTGCATTTTATTCCCGCGAAATACGAGTCTATCATCGTGAACGTGGTCTTGTTCCCTATGACAGTGCATGACGGGTATTTTTCCACGAATCTGTCGAGAACCGACGAGTGGTCCGGCTCCATGTGGGATATCACGAGATAGTCGGGCGTCCTGCCGTTCAGGGCTTTTTCCAGATTGGAAAGCCACTGCACGTCGAAATCGGCGTCGCACACGCCGCAGACGGTGTCCATCACCGCTGTCTTTTCGTCCATGATGACGTACGAGTTGTAGCTTATGCCGTCCGGAATCGGATAAAGGTCTTCAAAAAGGTCGGTCACGTGGTCGTCCACACCGAGATAGAATATGTCGTCCGCAACTTTTGTCGTCATTTCAAATCCCCTTCCCGCATGAGTTTTTCTCGGTTAAAATTATACGTCTTACCGAAAACGCGGTCAAACGTTTGCCGGCACTCTGAGGCGCGTCACCATTTGACGGGGTTCCCGTTTTCGTCGAAATGCCAGTACTTGCCGCCGTATTTTTTTGTTTCGGAATAGTAATATCTCGGAGCGGTCACGAGAAAATCGTTGAAACCCTGGATTTTGATCCACTCGAACGGCTTTTGCTCCCAAGTGCCGTCACCCGTGTAATAGACCTCCATGGCGGCGCAGTCGTAGAACGCACCGACGCCTATTTTTTCGACGGTATTGGGCATCACGATTCTTTTGAGGTTCGTGCATCCGCGGAAGGCGTAATTTCCTATGAACGTGACACCCGCGGGGATGCTTACGCTCCTGACCTTCGTACGGCCGTAAAAAGCCTTGCTGTTTATGCCTATCACCTTAATCCCGAAATATTCCGGCGGGATGACGACGTCCCTGTCCTTGCAACTCCCGATGCCGGTCACTATGCAGCCGTCTTCGCCTATTAGATATTCCAGTTCACCGACATCGCCTTCCGATTCGTTCTCGCGCATGTAACTTTCCAACGCCATCGGTTTGGAAACCGGGCAAAACTTCACGTGCTCCGATAAAAACGTGTTGAATCTCCCCATGTATATTCTCGCCCACTGCTGCGACGTACCGAGATAATATATGCCCTTGAGCTGTCCGCACCCGTTGCAAAATCGCGAGCCTATCGATTTGACGCTTTTGGGGATGGTCAGACTTCTCAAAGAGGCGCAGCCGGAAAACACGGAATCGCCGAGAGTGGTGACGTTGCCGGGGATTTCGAAATCCGTAAGAGACGTGCAGTCGGAAAACGCCTCCTTGCCTATGACCGTGACACCTTCCGGGAGATTCACGTGCGAAAGTGACGAGCATCCGAGGAAAACCCGCGGTTCGATGTTTGTCACGCCGCCGGGAATGTCAATGCCTTCGAGAGCCGTACAACCGGAAAAAGAGTCGGTGCCGACACGGGTCACTCTGTCGGGTATTTTTATGTCCTTAAGAGACGCGCAGCCGTAAAAGACGTTGCTCCCTATTGACGTAAGTCTGTCCGGCAAAATAACGTCGGCAAGATTCGTACATTCGTAGAACGTCATGTCGTTGAGAGACGTCACCCCGTCGGGAATCACTATCTTCTCAAGCGAAGAACAGCCGCGAAACGCCCAGCCCGCTATCCTGTTCACACTTTTAGGTATATCGAGAGAAACAATGGATTTGCATCCGGAAAACGCACTGCCTCCTATCTCTTTGACCCCGGACATTGTGACTTCGGAAAGTGCGTCGCAGCCGGCAAAGGCGTTCAATTTTATCTCCGAAATATTCTTCGGAATCGTCACGCTTTTTAACGACGTGCAGTTCTGAAACATGCTTTGGGCGATATAATCCAAATCTTTGCCGATTGACACATCTTCAAGGGAGGTGCAGTTGCAAAAAGATGCGTATTCCACGGAATCGACGCTGTCGGGGATTGCCACGCTTTTCAGGGATTTGCAACCGGAAAACGCCTGACTGCCTATAGTCTTCACCCCGACCGGGATATTCACGTCAAAAAGCGACGAACACTCATAAAAAGCCGAAGCCTCTATGCTATCTGTGTTCTTTCCGAAAGAAACCCTCTCAAGCGACCCGCATTCGCCGAAAAGCATTTCTTTCACCGCCTTCACGCCGTCGGGAAAGGAAAAACTTTTGAGAGACGAGCATCTGTAAAACACGGCTTCGTCGATTGTGTCCACGCTGTCCGGCATCGTCACGCTCTCCAGGGACGAGCACGCATAAAACACATCTGCGTGTATGCGTGTGACTCCCATCGGAATCGTAACATGCCTGAGGGAGGTGCACGACATGAACATATTGTCCTCTATCTCGGTGATTTTGTCGGGAAGAACTATTTCGGTGAGAGACGAGCATCTGTTAAAGGCATATTCACCGATGTACGTCACCCCGGAGGGTATGACGATGCTCTTAAGATCCTTGCAGGAAGAAAATGCGTATTCCGAGATTCCGGTAACAGGCAGTTTGAAGTGCTCCGGCGGGATGACGACGTTCACGTCCGTACAGTGGAACATCGCTTTGACGAAGTACCCGTCGCCAACCTGTATAAACTTCAAGCCCTTGCTGTACTCGCCCTTTTTGGGGGTGCCCGGTTCTCCGTCGCCGAGGCATTTGAGAATAGACGCCTGTCTGAACCTTCCCTTTTCCACCTTGTTCCACTCCTTCGTGGTTCCGGCATAGTCTATCTCGGTAAGCGACGTGCATCCGTCGAAGACCCCGTCGCCTATCGTCGTCACGCTTTTGGGAACGGCCATGGCCGTGAGGGACGCGCAGCCGCTGAAGGCGCGCTCGCGGACGGCCGTAACAGTTGTAGGGATATCCACGGATTCGAGGGACCCGCAGCCGGCGAAGGCGTACGCGCCTATGAACGTTATGCCGGACGGAATGCGCACAGTCTTTATCCTGCCGCATCCTTTGAATGCGTGCGGCAGTATTCCGACGACCGGCCTCCCTTTGTACGCAAAGGGAAGAGTTATGTCCGCATCGCCGTCTCCGAGCGCTGCCGACTTTATCGCATAGTCGTTTCCGGTCTTCGCGAAGGTGTATCCGCCCTCCGGCGTGGTTTCGGCCGCCGTCTTTGACGCGGCGGGAGCGGTTTTCGCGGCGGCGTCCTTTCTCGGTCTTCCTCTCTTCGCGGGGGCCTTTTCAGCCGGCGCGGCCGTTTCAGCGGCGGCCTTGGGGGGACGTCCCCTCTTTTTAGGCTGCGGCGCGGCATCCGGAGCAGGGACGGTCTTTTCGTCCTTAGGCGGCCTACCCCTTCTGGGTGCAGGCTCGGAGAATACGGGCGCGGGAGTCTCCGCCTCTTCGGAAGGCTTCATGACGACGTATTCTACTTCCGCGGAAGAAAGGACCTGCGAGTTGGCAAACGAAAGAATTTTCGCCCACTTTTTCTCCGTTCCGCCGAAACAGACTTTTTTAAGGGATTCGCAGCCGTCGAAGGCACCCTTCCCCACGGACGAAATTGTCCCGGGCAGGGTCAGCTCCGCCAAAGCTTTGCATCCCGCGAACGCGAAAGAACCGACGGAGGTCACTCCGACGGGAATTTCGACTTTCGTAAGATGCACGCAGTAGCGGAAAGCCGAATCCGATATCCCCACGACCGGCCGTCCCCTGTATACGGACGGCACGGATATCTCCGTAAATTTACATACGCCGCTGCCCGTCACGACGTATCCTTTGTCCTCCTCCTCGAAATCGAGTCCGCAGTTCAGAATCTCGCAGCCCGCGAATTTCTGCGCGTCGACGGAGACCCCCTTGAGATTGGAGATGTTGGAGCCGCGGCACTCCCTGCACGACGGCCTGTCCGCGTCGGAAAAGCTGAGCTCCGAGCAGCACGCGGGGTATATGAGGTCCCGGTTGAAATGGGTTCTGCAGATCGGACAGATTCTCCCGGTGAACGACATTCCGCAGATCCTGCACTTGTACATATCTTTACTCCGTTTGTATTTTTACGCTGTGACCGCGGCATACGCGCCGCCCGTTTGTGCTTTTTTTAGCGGCCGAGGAACTTCAACGCGTCCGTCCGGTCGAATCTTCCGAGTTTTATTTTCTCCCAGTCCTCGCGGCTTCCGAGATAGTTTATCTCGCGAAGACCCGTGCAGCCGTCGAAGACGCCCGCGCCTATCGTGGTGACGCTTTTGGGGATCGTGACCGTGACGAGGCCCGTGCAGCCGGAAAAGGCCCCGTTCCTCATGCCGAGAACCGTTTCCGGAATGTTCACGAACGCGAGCGACGTGCAGTTCGCGAACGCCTTGCTGCCTATGTACGTCACGCCGTAAGGTATGGACACCGCCCTTATGCCGTCACGGCCGGAAAACGCCTCCGACTCTATCCCCGCTACCGGTCTGCCGTCGGCTTCGGGAGGAATGATCACCACCTCGTCTTCGCATTTGCCCGCGTTTTTCACCGAGCACGTCTTTCCGAAGAACGAAAATTCAAGCCCTGCAGAAAAGTCCGCTCCGGCCGCCGGAGGAACTTCCTTCTTTTCCGTATCGCCGGCACCGACGAATTTCAACGCTTCGAGCAGTTTGTCGTTGTTGCCGATTACGCTTACTTTCTTCCAGTCATCTTCGGTTCCCTGATAGTTCACGGCCAAAAGACGGTCACATCCCAAAAAGGCCACATCGCAGATGGTCGTCACGCTTTTGGGTATGTCGACGCTTTCCAGGAACTCGCACTTGCAAAACGCGCCGGAGCCTATAAGCCACACCGAATCGGGAATGTCGACGTGAACGAGGGAAGTGCAGGCCCGGAACGCGCCCGCGCCTATGTACGTCACGCCGCAGGGTATCTTCACGCTCCTGACGAATTTGCGGCCTTCGAACGCGGCGGCGTCAATGCCCACGACGTTTCCACCGTTATATACGGACGGAATGACAACCTCGGTGTCCCTGCATTTGCCCATTGATTTGAGAACGTAATCGTCTTCTATCTCGGCGAACACCATACCGCCTTTTTCTTCGTCGGATACGGGCACAGACGGTTGCTCACGTTGCGACGTATCCTGAGGTGCATGGGATTTCCGTTGTGCCGGATTCTGACGTGCCGAAGGCTTTGCGGCATCGGCCGCGGGAGTTTCTTTCGTGGGAACCGAGGGCTTGGGTTCTTCTTTGACGACTGCCCCGGGCTTCATGTCGAGGAACGTTTTTTTCGCCGAGTTGAGTGCCTCGTTGCCGGTGCCCTTCCCGAGTTTCGCCCATTTGTCCTCGTCCCCCAAAAAATCGACTGACGTAAGAGCATTACAGTTCCCGAACGCGTGGTTTCCGAGAGACTTAAGGGCCGGCAGAGTGACCTTCGCAAGGGCGCTGCAGCCGTAGAACGCGAAGGCCGAGACAGACGTGACACTCCAGGGAATCGCCACGTCCGCGAGATGGTCGCAGTATTTGAAAGCCCCGTCGGCTATCCCGATTACGGGTTTCCCCTTAAAGCTCGAAGGAATGGATATTCTGCTCGCCTTGCACACTCCAATCCCGGAGACGACGTATCCCTTTCCGGACTCCTCGAAATCAAGCCCGCAGCTCAAAACGTCGAACCCCGCCGGAATCTTGTACGTCATTTCCTCCGCTCCGCCAAGGGTTACATCCCCTGTTCCGAAACGCGCCTCACATATCGAATTGACGAACGATGTTCCGAGACAGCATGACGGATATACCACGTCACGCGAAAAATGAGCCCCGCAGTTGGGACAGAACTTATTCAGATAAGTCGTTTTGCATATTCTGCATTTATACATGTTGTCTTGACCATAAACCGGACGAACGCGCCCGACCTACCATATTTCAATGTTGCCGTCAGCGTCGTAGTGCCACATGTTGTAACTCGGGATGACCGGCTTTTTCTCGCTGTAGAAAAACTTTCTCGCATTTCCGAGGCAGGCATTGGAAGGATGTACGGACAACGCGTTCCACTCGGAGACAGTCCCTTTGAAAAAGACCATGCCGAGCGCCGTGCAGTTTCTGAAGGCGTCCGGGCCGATGCTTTTCACGTTTTTGGAAAAAACCACACATTCCAAAGACGTACAGTCGGCAAAGGCGCATATCTGAATGTCGGTCACGGTGTCGGGAATAATCACGCTCATCACACCGGTGCGGCGTGCAAACGAATTGCCCCAGATCTGCGTCACCGACTTGCCGCCGTGCTCGGCGGGAATGACTATGTCCGCGTCTTTGCAGTTGCCGGTTCCCATTATGGCGCAGCCGCTCCCCTGCTGACTGTACACGAGTCCCTCGGACCCCGCCACCACGGCGGAAGACAGAGTCACGTCCCCCGCGTCGGCCTTCGTCCCACACTCGGGACAGTAGTTTCCCACGAAAGAGGTCCCACATCCTTCGCACACTCTCACGGGGCCGTACTCCGTCCCGCATTCGGGACAAAACTTCCCGTCAAAAATCGTACCGCATTTTTTGCAGACGCATATCATATCGTCATCCTCTTTTTTTTCGTATCCGTACTGACTCTCCCCGGACTTACGGACACGACGTTTTTTCTGCTACATGCGAAAAAATGGCCACCTTTGCGGATTACCGTCTTTGTCGTAATGCCAAAAACCTCCGTCCACGGCAGGGGGATCTTCGCTGTAATAACTGAGACCCAACCCGAAATCCAGAGCCTCGTTAAAAAACCCTATTCCGACTTCCGTCCACTCGCTCTCGTTTCCGCGATAGTAAAGTTCGTGCAATAACGGACAGTCGAGAATAGCCCCGCTGTCAATGTATTCGACACCCTTCCCAATCGTCATCCTCTCCAGGGAAATGCAATTGCGGAATGCGTCCTGACCTATGGTTTTCACCCCGTCGGGAATGACTATATCTTTCAACGCACGGCAGTTGCAGAAAGCGTTGTTTTCCACGGTCATGACGCTTTCAGGAATCGAGAAGGTTTCAAGCAAAGTGCAGCCCTGGAAGGCAAACTCCGGTATCTTTCCGATTCCGTCCGGAAGGTTTACCTCTTTTAACCTCTTA
>JAJQAK010000072.1 GCA_021203845.1 Clostridia bacterium
TGATGTCCTCGTCTATTGCCTCTTCTATGCTGCCGCCGTCAAGAAGAATGTTGAGATTCTTTACGACTTTGTCGGAGGCGGAATCCAGCATAGAGCCTATAATGCTGTTTTCCGAGGTGTTCACCCAATACGCCTCCGCCTTGCACTTCTCCTTTATGTACTTGAGTACTGACCACGGATTATAGATTTGTGTCCTACCCGTGCCGAAACGGTATCCGTTGTACCATTTCCGGACCTCACTTTTCTTCTTTGAACAGTCGCAATCCGCAAGTATCCTGTCGACCTCCTCGTCCGTGAAACCGAAATACTGACTGTATTCGTCCGTCAGCACGGAGCATACCTTGAGATTGTTGAGTCCGGAGAATATTCCCTCTTTGGAAACCCTCGTAATCCCCATTACCACGGCGAACGAAAGACTTCTGTTGTCCTTCAACGCCTTGGACAGGAACGGTTTGAAAAACTCTATCGCGTCATCGTAATACCCGCCGTCCACGGCTTCCTGGATTGGGTGGTCGTACTCGTCCAGAAGAATGATTGGCTTGACCTTGTGATATTTATAAAGAAGATCGCTCAGCAATCTCAAAGATTCTTTATAATCCGATTGAGACCCCGTGCCGCTAACTATGCGGCCATACATCGGCTGCAACAGTTCCTCGACATTTCCGTTAAGTTCCGGATGGCGTGCGTATTCAAGCACGATTTCTGTCTTTATATCCGAATACAGTTCGCTCCAGTTGTCTCCCGCCGGGCCTTTAAGATTCAGATGTATAACGGGATACTTTCCCTGCTCGGCTCTGTACTTTCCCCCACATTCCCAGATTTTGAGATTTTTGAAGTAAACGGAGTTGTCCTCCTCCGATTTTTCAAAGAAGGTCTGTATCATGGAAAGATTAAGGGATTTTCCGAAACGCCGAGGGCGCGTGATAAGCGTGACCTCCGCCCCCGTGTCTATCATCTCCTTTATGAGAAGGGATTTGTCGACGAAATAACTTTTTTTCATCGTTTCGACAAAGTCTGACGACAAATAGGCTATTCTTTTTCTATCATCGCCGGTTTCTGACATAAAACAACCTCTCGTAAATTTCTGACTCTCTTATTGTACAACGTACGAGGAAAACAATCAAGCTCGCAAATCGAGTCTTCGTCCACGGGCCCCGGTTGTTTTTTCTGGATTTGACCCGACTCTTTGGGAAATGGCGGGTCCGATTCGGGTTTACACACGATTTTGATGACACGACTGGCCGGACACGAACCGGCGCGGGAGAGAAACGGCACAAATTCAAGAAAGTTCCCTTCTCGGTATGCTGCTTTTTCATAGACGGTTGGGCGGACTGACTTGAAAAAATCCGCGTCGGGTTACCAATTAAAAATAATGCATATAAAATAGGGCCGTCTTTTAGTTGCAAATCGAAAAAAAAATATGTACAATTTTACTTGCTACGTCGGCCGAGGAGTCTCGATTCGTACGGACTGCTTCGACCGTCGCGAATATTTCCAAACTTTTAAGGAGAACGAAATGGATAAACAGGAAATCATAGCCAAGTACGGCCAAAAAGAAGGCGACACGGGTTCCCCCGAGGTGCAGATAGCACTTCTGACGGAGCGCATAAACCATCTCAACGAGCATCTCAAAGTTCATCCGCACGACAACCACAGCCGCAGAGGACTTTTGAAAATGGTAGGACGCAGACGCGGACTTCTCGATTACCTTAAGAAAAAGGACATCGAGAGATACCGTGCCATAATTGCCGCCCTGAAGTTAAGAAAATAATACACGGAGCGGCCCTGCCGCTCTTTTTACTGTACCCGGGGCAATAAGCCCGTATGGGTAGATTAGGAGAACAGAGAAGATGACAGACAAATTCAAACAATTCACGATACCCGTCGGCGGACGCGACATAATAATTGAGACGGGCAAATACGCCGAGCAGGCGAACGGCGCGTGCGTGGTCCGCTGCGGCGAGACCGCGGTCCTCGTGACCGTGTGCATGTCGGAAAAGCCCAGAGAGGGAATGGATTTCTTCCCCCTTCAGGTGGACTACGAGGAGAAGATGTACTCCATAGGCAAAATTCCAGGCGGATTCAAAAGACGTGAGGGAAGGGCGAGCGACAAGGCCATTCTCACGGCGCGTCTCATAGACAGACCGCTCCGTCCACTTTTCCCGAAGGGACTTTACAACGACGTCACGGTAGTGGCGCAGGCCATATCCGTCGAACCCGACATATCGCCCGAGCCTCTCGCCATGATAGGCTCGTCCGTGGCGCTTTCCATATCCGACATTCCCTGGGCCGGTCCCACGGGGTCGGTCGTCGTGGGGATGGTCGACGGCAAGTACGTCATCAACCCCGACCTCGAAGAGAGACAGAAAAGCGACATACACCTCAACCTCGCGGGCTCCCGCGACGCCATCCTCATGATAGAGGCCGGTGCGAACGAGGTCACCAACGAGGAGATGGTCGGCGCGATAATGTTCGGCCAGGAAGAGATTTCCAAAATCTGCGCGTACATAGAGGACGTAATCGTGCCCGAGGTGGGAAAGACCAAGCTCGAGATGGACCTTTACCACGTGCCCG
>JAJQAK010000065.1 GCA_021203845.1 Clostridia bacterium
CGGACTTCACGTACATGAACCACGTGATAAAGAAACTCGACCTCGACCCCACGGCAAATCTCAAACGAATGAGCAAGGGCATGAAGCAGAAGACGGCGATAGTCGCCGCGCTCATGGGCGACAAGGAGATTCTCATCCTCGACGAACCCACGACCGGGCTCGACCCACTCATGAGGGACAACTTCCTCGAGCTCATGCGGGCCGAGAAGGAAAAAGGCAAGACGATATTCATGTCGGGGCACATCTTCGAGGAGATGGAGGACATATGTGACAGGGTGGCCATGATAAAGGACGGGCACCTCATATCGATAATAGACATGCACTCTCTTCGAAGCGACAGCGACAGGAACTTTGAAATCGTCTTCGACGGCGAAGCCTCCGCGAGGGATTTTGTCGCGAAGATGGGAAAGGGCAAGGCGGTGGGCCCCGCGGTTTACGTCCCCGTGCCGCCGGATGAGGTGGACAAGATGTTCAAACTTCTGCCCTCGTACAAAGTCGCTCAGCTCAGAGAGACGAACATTACACTGGAAGACGCTTTCATGAAGGAGTACGGCCATGACAAAAGAAACGACGAAGTTCTTCTCTAGACCTTTAATAAAACAGACAAACAAAAGCAATCTCGCGCTGACGATCGCCGTGCTTGTGATTTCTTGTCTCATCTGCTTCGTGCTGTCGTTCGCGATGAGCATTCTTGGCGGCGAATCGGACGCAGGCTTCGACGAGGCACTCGGAACGTTCAATAGCGGCCTTTTCATTCTCGCGGACGACGGCATTAATTTCTATGATTTTTGGAATGCCGCCATCGCAGACGCACAAGCCGTGATATCCGAATACGGAGGAACTTTTGCGGATGCGGGAGTGGATATAGAAGAGTTCATAGAAAGTATAAAAACCGTCAGCACATCGAGCTCCAGCGCAGGATTGGAAAACTACATAGAGTATTTCGAGTATACATATGCGCTCATGCAGGCGGAAGGCATCTTTACCGGTAACGGTCTTGACATGAATGGTGCAATGGAATCCATGCTCGGTCTTATGGGTCTTGACAGTGGGATGCTTGAAACCATGAGCGACATGGATCCGACAGTCATGATAAACTCAATGTACTACCACATGGTGGGGATACTTCCCATGCTCATATGGGTAGTTGTCGTCGGCAACTCCGTGATAGCGAGCCAAGTCGACAGGGGTTCGATGGCGTACGTTCTTTCGACTCCCACGAAGCGTTCGGCCGTGGCCATGACGCAGGCCATGTACATGGTCATAGTGCCTTTCATAATGACGGCTATTGTCTGCGTGATAAAGATCCTCTGCAACGTGGGCTTCATGGGTGCCGCGGACGCGGGGGCGACGATTGTCATGTACCTCGGGATGTACATCCTCATGGAGGCGCTCTGCGGGATATGCTACCTCGGAAGCTGTCTTTTCAACAGAAGCAGCTATTCCATAGCCTTCGGCGGCGTGTTCGTCGTCTGGTTCTTTATAGCGTCGCTTATCGGAATGTTCGGCTCGGACATGATGGTGGAAGCCGGCATGGGCGTCGAGTCGCTGAACGCTTTCAACTACCTCACGATCATAACGCTTTTCGACGTCGACAAAGCGGCGACTGTGGGAACCGAAGTTGTCGAAAACGGATTCATCTGGGAGTATGTCGTCCTCGCGGTCATAGCCGCGGGCACATATCTGGCCGGCGCGCTTCGTTTTGAGAAAAAAGATCTGCCGCTGTAATTTATCAAAAATAAGACGCTTGACATTATGTGCGTCGAAATAGTAACAAAAATTTTCAAACCAGTCGATTTTTGTTAAGTCATAAAACAATTCATGCAACCAGATTGTAAATGTTTGCGTTTCGCCACCTCGCGTATACAATTCCGTCGAGGTGGTATTTTGAAAGTAGACGAAAAAGAACAGGCAGGCCTCGGGTTTGTCCTCAAAGTGGCGCTGCAGCTATTGAACGAAAAAGACAGTCAGAAGTTTTTCGGCAGGGTAGCGAATTATTTCGGATACGACGGGGTTTCCTTGGTCAGGAGACTTATGGGAGTCGCGCGCTCGACAATTTTCGCCGGGTCGAAAGACGCGTCGGCCGACGCTATCATACAGATAGAAAAGAAGAAGTACGAAGCGGACATGAAAGATTGCGGCATCGGAAAGATAGACAA
This sequence comes from Clostridia bacterium, assembly GCA_021203845.1. Lineage (GTDB taxonomy): Bacteria > Bacillota > Clostridia > Christensenellales > Borkfalkiaceae > Coproplasma. The sequence continues at coordinate 2,160 of JAJQAK010000065.1, forward strand.
GTACGGCATGGCATTTTGCGGGCAGCACGTTATAGTAAGGAAAGCCTGACGAGTGTCTGAATTCCACGATGAGTGAACGGGCGATTAAGAATCGGAAGGATGCGGACTTCGATGGATTTATTGACGTAAAAACAGACCCGACGTTTCACGCCGGGTTTTTTCAGTATACGAATTTATTTTATCGGCTTCGGCGGACCGCGGCCACCAGTCCTTGGGTTTGTACAGCGGGTTAAGGTGAGGATGACTTTGTGGAAAAAACAATAAAGGCATTCGGTCGTTAAGACTTCACAGACAGTATACTTTGTTGAAAAAGTCTCAAACGTTATGTTGAAAAAGTCTCAAACGTTATGTTGAAAAAGTCTCAAACGTTATGTTATGGGTTGACAAAAGT
>JAJQAK010000150.1 GCA_021203845.1 Clostridia bacterium
AACGGCGGCCTGGCAACTTTCGTGTCCGGCATTAATCGGCATCGTCAATGCGGCCTTCTCGTATACAGCCGTTACGGCACCTACGCCTTTCGGATTTAAGACGTGGCTAACCCACATCTGCCCATAATGCCATGCCACCACCCGCCGGAGACGAAATCAGAAACAAATCGGAGGCACAATCATGCTGACGGTACATGTAACGAGCAACAAAACAAAAGAGAAAATCGACAAATGTTTTGAAAGCGACAATTTCCACGAAGAACAAAAAGACGCCATTAACGAAGCTCTGGATTACGCAGACGGCAACGCACGGAATAAATCGGCCGTGAGAACAAGATGCATTCCGGACACAGACATATATTCCCTTCGCGAAAAACTCGGCATGACTCAAAACCGCTTCACGCACATACTCGGCGTACCGCAAAGACTCTTAAACCGTGGGAATCCGGGGGGAAAGTCTCCCCGGATCGCGAAGACCTCATGTATCTTTTGATCATCGACAGACTCACATGACTGCGACGGACGCCGATCACGGAAGTCTGCCTGCACAAAAAACAATGTACAGCTTCATTGATATTTTGAGTCAAATAAAGTATACTGTATCCATACAGGAGGCAACGACATGAACAACCTGACGGAGACTCTGAGAGAAAAATTCAGATACGACGAGCCCATCTTTACATACGAGATTCTCGAGCTTTACCCGCAATACACGGAGTCCTACGTATTCCGGCTTATCAAAGAAGCGGAAGACGAAGGAGGGCTGAAACGCATGTGCTCGGGTGTTTACTATGTCCCTATAATGACAAAGGTCGGGCTTTCACTTATCTGCCCGGATGATGTCGTAACGAAACGTTACATGAGATCGAACGGAAAGGTGTACGGAATCTACGGCGGGATTGCACTTCAAAATCTCTTTTCCGTCACAAATCAGATGACCATAACCCCCGAAATTATTACCAACAACACATCCTCAAATTACAAGGAAATATTTTTGAAAGGAAGAAAATTTTTTCTTTGTAAATCACGCACCGAAATCACAAAGGAAAACGAAGGATTGTACTGCATACTGCAGCTTTTCACGGAAAGGAACGGACTCAAAGTCGGCGAAGACGCAAAACAACGCATAAAATATTATATGAAGGATAAAAAAATCACCAAATCCGCTCTCGTGGAATTTGCCCGCTTTTTTCCGCCTTCCACCTTAAAAAATTTACTGTACGGCGGGGTTGTATAATGTTTCTCCACAGTAACACCAACACATTCAAATCGTCTATTGAGAACACGGCCCTATATTTTGAAACAATAACGCAATAATTGAAAAGGACTACTACATAACGCTCTTTCTCAAAAAAATGAGCGAGAGTCTCCCTACGCTTCTTTTCAAAGGCGGGACAGCCCTTTCCAAATGTTACAAACTTATAGACCGTTTCTCGGAAGATATCGACGTAACCCTGACCCAGGACAAAATCACGGACGGGCAGAGAAAAAAAGTCAAAAAATCACTTCTGAGTGTTTGCGACGAGCTGAGCATCACCTTGCTGAACGAGGCCGACACAAGAAGCCGCCGCGATTTCAATCGCTACAAAATAGACTACGGTCCAAAATACCTCGGCTCAATCACCCCGATTCTCATGGTGGAAACAACCTACATTGTCAAGGCATATCCTCATGAGACAAAATCAGTTTCCTCCATGATTTGCGATTACCTGGTTTCTACCGGACAAAGCAACGTAATCGAAGAATACGACCTGCAACCGTTCCCACTGGCCGTCCAGACCTTGGACAGGACACTCGTGGACAAAATATTTGCCCTCTGCGACTACTATCTCACCGGCCGTATAGAAAACCACTCCCGCCACATCTACGACATCAACAAGCTGGTGCAATGCGTACCTCTGGACGACAAACTGGCCACTCTGTTCCGCGACGTACGTATAAGCAGACAAGAGAGCAGAGGGCATTGCACGTCGGCGCAGGACGAGTATTCGATACCGGAACTCCTTTCCGAGATTTTGGAAAAAGAAACGTTCAAAGAGGACTACGACAACGTAACAATGAATATCCTGTTCAAGAAAGTCACATACGAGGAAGCCATCGAGGGGATAAGAAAACTTATAGACAGCGGACTGTTTTCATAAGCATGAACGCAGCGAGCCCGCTCCGCCCGCCCAGCGTCGACAGCTCTCCCAGGCTTTATTCAGGGGACTTGGGGTGGTTTAAGCCGAACGCCCCATTATGGAAAATTACACATACTGTGGCTCATGGCTCAACCAGATAGAAAGCTTCTATAGTAAACTTACAAAACAACTTCTAAAGAGCCTGCGAGTCACACCAAAGGACGATCTAAAGCAACGATTGTATATGTATTTCGATGAGGTCAACCAAGAACCTGTCGTGCACCACTGGACCTACAATCTTGAGGACTTGGATGTGTCCGAGGGAATGAAAGTTACTACACTGCTAGAACCATAAAAAGTCCCGTTAATTCACGGATGATCTACTAGTCTCATCGCCAATTTTTATAATACCTTTGTACCTATTTTGTG
>JAJQAK010000157.1 GCA_021203845.1 Clostridia bacterium
GCGAATCTGAACGCGCAGTCGAAGATTGTTCATTTCTGTGATATTAGAAAGTATACGATATGAATCGGAAAACATCACGGGCGGGACGAAACTGTTCCGCTTTTTTGCTATTGCTTTTTTGTCGTTAGGGGTGGTATAATATTTGAGATAGAAAGGAGTCGCGGTATGGGAAATTATTTAAATCCTGGGAACAGGGGATTTCAGGAGTGCATCAACGAAGATATCTATGTTGACAAAACAGGGCTGATTGCGTATACGAACAGCCGTCTCTCTAAAAGAAAAAAATATATATGCGTCAGCAGACCCAGAAGATTCGGCAAATCGTACGCGGCAGACATGCTCACGGCGTATTACGACTGCGGGTGCGATTCGCGAGCTCTTTTCAACGGACTTGATATATCCAAAAGTCCGGATTACGAGACCCATATCAATAGGTATGATGTCGTCTATCTTGATGCCTCCAGTTTTTTCGAAGAGAGTCACAGGGAGGGTTTCTCGACTGTCCTTCAGATTTTGAACAGGTTAAAAGAACTTCTGACGCATGAACTTATGACAGAATATCCCGAGGTTCAAAGGGGGGAAGAACCGTTCACCGATTACCTTTCAAACGTCTTCAAATCTTCGGACACGCCGTTCGTTTTCATCATTGACGAATGGGACGCCGTTTTCCGCATTTTTAAGAACGATGTCGAGGGACAGACGGAGTATCTCGGATTTTTAAATACCCTGTTCAAACAGAAAAAATATGTTGCTCTCGCGTACATGACGGGAATTCTCCCCATAAAAAAGTACGGCACGAATTCCGCGCTCAATATGTTTGAAGAATACACGATGCTGGATCCCGGTCCCGTTAAGGAATTTATAGGGTTTACCGAAGACGACGTCAAAAAACTCTGCGTGGACTCCAATCTCACGGAAAAGGACATCAAGGATTGGTACGATGGGTACACTTTGGATGGGCTGGATATATACAACTCCAATTCGGTCGTAAAAGCCCTGAACGAAGGGAAACTCGACAATTACTGGACCAAGACGGAGGCCTTCGACGATCTTCTTTCCTATATCAAGGTGAATGTGGACGGGCTCCACGACGATCTGCTCAGTATTTTCGCGAATGAGAATTACGTCCTCGACGTTCGGACGACTTTCCCGGGCGACCTTGTAAACCTGAAGTACAAGGAAGACTACATCATCGCGCTCATACATCTCGGGTATCTCGCCTACGACTCCGTTCACAAGACGGTCACGATTCCCAATTACGAGGTCAGGATACAGTTCGAGGACGCCGTCAGCAAGATGGGTCCCTCAATCGTCGCCACGTATTACGATTACACCAAGAAACTTCTCGACGAAACGCTTTCCATGAACGCGAAAGGCGTCGCAACAATGCTCGGGAAGCTTTTTTCAGAGTTCACGAGAAGGATCGATTACAAGGAAGAGGACGATTTCGGAAACTTCGTATACAACTCGTACATGGTCGCCGAGGACTACTACGACGTCGTGCGCGAAGCTCCGACGAGATGGCTAAAGAGGGCGGACTACCTTTTCTATCCCAATCTTTTGAAGGCGAGAGCCGGGGAAACGTATCTTCCGGGTGTCATAATAGAGCTCAAAAATCAGAAGTCCGCGAAGGAAGCCGCGGACCAGATAGAGGGAAAGGGGTATGACGACTACTTCGAGAAGAGGAGCTATCACGGGGACGTCATACACGTGGGGCTGGACTTCAAAAAAGTGACGCCGGAGGAAAGACAGGCCCTCGCCTCGCAGGAAGTGTCTTCGGAAGACGGCGTGTCCGTCGGCAACGACGCGAATCTGAACGAACAATCTAAGATTGTTCATTTCTGCGAAATCAGAAAGTATACGATATGAATCGGAAAACATCACGGGCGGGACGAAACTGTTCCGCTTTTTTTTTCATGGGGTAAGCGCTTTTTGCGGCATGGCCCGTCCGTTTTGCCGAAACGAATTTTCCGGCACCGTGAGTGTTAAAGACGGGCTAAAATGAATAGCAATTAGCCGGGATTGATTTTCTCGGTTAAATTTAACGCTTTACCTTTGCCCTTTATTGACGGTTTACCCCGGTTTGTGATATTCTTATATCAGAAAGACTTCCCCCGTTTCGCACGCGCCGCGTAGGCCGCCGTAAGGCGCGATACCGGCGTTTATGCGGACGTGAGGAGACGGGACCGGACGTACCAAGAGAGAAATGTTTTATGAACGTATGCGTTGGCTGCGGAAACGAATATGAAGGAACTTTTTGTCCCGAATGCGGGCTTAAATGCGGGCCCGCGATAAGATGTCCTGCGTGCGGGACATACGTTTCGGGAAAATACTGCTCCGAGTGCGGGAGACTCTGTGCGGACTTCGCGGAAGATACATCGTCGGAGGTGACGATGGCGCCGTCCGGCGGCCGCGGCGAAGTATGGACGAGGGGTCTGGACTTCAAAACAGCCGATACCGACAAAAAGGGATTGTCAGGCTACCTTTTCGGCTCCGTCGTGAACGGGATAATCGACTATGACGGCACCGACATAGTCATC
>JAJQAK010000054.1 GCA_021203845.1 Clostridia bacterium
ACCATAGGCGGAATATGCGGAATCGTGGTCGAGGTGGACGACGAGGAGAGCACGTTCGTGCTCGAGACGGGAAGCGAGGAGACCGGGAAGTTCTACATCAAGTTCGACAAGCAGGCCATATACCAGACGGACGCCGTGCCGGAGTCCACGAACCCCGACGACAATCTCATACCCATGGACGATTCCGGGTCGGGGGACGAGCAGCCTCTCGAAGAAGACCCCTACGCCGGGCTCGACCAGATTTTCGGTACTGGGGACGACGTGACGCTTCCTTCCGACGACGACAAGAAAGACGATTCGGAAGGCTGAAGGCCGTGACGTGACGGTGCTGAAATGTCGGAAATGAGTTTGCTGGCGATAGGTCTTGCCCTTCTCGCGGAGGAGGATGGCGGTAGCGACAGGTGGCGCAGCATCATCTACATAGTGATAGGGGCCGTCGTCATCGCGATTTTGATCGTCATAGGCGTTCACACTCTTCTCACCAGGAAAAAGAAGAACGATGAGTCTTTGCGGGCTGACGGTTTCTTCCGTGAGGAGACGCCCCTCCCGGTCGACGACGAAAGCGAACACGCCGACGCGGACACGGAGGAAGACGAGGACCTTCTCCTGTCGGCTGGACTCGCGAACGAGGAAGACGAGGGCGTCGAAGGGGACAAAAATCTCTGAACCCCGCCGGGTCGAAATCACTTGCTTTATACGGACGACCTTTTTATAATGTTTACAGAATCTTCTAGGAGGAAGACACCATGATAAAGACGGTAGCGAAACCCGCAGAGAGGAAAATCACGGGATGCGGCGAGTGCAGAAGCACATGCCAGTCGGCATGCAAGACGAGCTGCACGGTGGGCAACCAAAGCTGCGAGAGAATTACCCGGGAACAGAATCCCGAGAAGACAACGAAATAACGAAACGTGCGGAGCAGAAAAATCTGCTCCCAATTTTTGCGTGCGGCATGGTACACGTATTTGGCTACAAAGAGTACAACTACATATTCGATTCGGGCTCAGGGTCCCTTCACGAGTGCGACAGGGCTACGGCCGATTATCTTAGACATCTTCTCGGAGAAGACATAGACATCTCGTACATCACGGACGAAGAGAAAAAAAGCATCGGGGCGGACATAGAGGCTCTTAAGTCCGAGGGGCTTCTTTTCAAAGAAGAGACAAAAGAATACCCCGCGAAGTCCGGAGATGTGAAGGCCCTCTGTCTTCACATCTGCCACGACTGCAACCTCAGGTGCAGGTACTGTTTCGCCGACAGCGGGGCGTATTATACCAAAAGGGAGTTCATGTCCGAAAAGGTCGCGAGAAGGGCGATAGACTTTCTCATAGAAAACTCCGGAAACCGAAAAGTTCTGGAAGCGGACTTTTTCGGCGGCGAGCCCCTCATGAACCTCGAAACGATAAAAAAGACCGTCGCGTACGCGAGAAAGCGCGGGGAGGAGACCGGGAAAAAGTTTCTTTTCACGACCACCACGAACGCGCTGCTTCTTAACGACGACACGATAAATTTTTTCAACGACGAGATGGAGAACGTCGTCTTGAGTCTTGACGGCAGACCCGAGGTGCACGACGCCGTGAGAAAGACGGTGACGGGGAAGGGGAGCTTCGACCTCGTCATAGGCAACGTGAAAAGGTTCGTCGCGTCGAGAGGGGGAAAAAGTTACTACGTCAGGGGGACCTTTACGGCCAAGAACCTCGATTTTTCCGACGACGTCATATTTTTGGCGGAAAACGGTTTCGACTCCATATCCATGGAGCCCGTCGTCACGGACATAGAAGACCTCGCGATAAAGGAAGAACACCTTCCGAAAATTCTCGCGGAGTACGAGAGGCTATGCGACAGATACCTCGAAAAATGGGAGAAGGGAGAGGGGTTCAACTTCTTTCACTTCAACATAGACCTCGAGGGCGGACCGTGCCTCGCGAAGAGGGTGTCCGCGTGCGGGGCGGGGAACGAATACTTCTCCGTCATGCCGAACGGCGACATCTATCCCTGCCACCAGTTCGCGCAGGAGCAGCCTTTTTACATGGGGAACGTCTTCGAGGGAAAGATAGACCCCGAACTTAGGGACAGATTCGCGACGAACTGCCTTTTCACGAGGGAGGGGTGCGAAAAATGTTTCGCGAGATTCATATGCAGCGGCGGCTGCAACGCGAACAACTTCCATTTCTGTGGCGACATGAACAGGCCCTACGGCATAACGTGCGCGATGATGAAAAAACGCGTGGAGTGCGCGCTTCACATTCTCGCGAGAAAAAAAGCGGCGGCGGAAAAAGGATAAGTCCCGGTTAAAATCTTAAATTTTTTGTTTTTTTCCGCGTCCGTATTTTTTCACATATTGATTATTTATTTGACGTCAATCTTTTATTTTTTATATAATGATAATTGTGTTTGAAAAGAGAGCGGCACAAGACTCGGCTGACGAGGAGAGTATAAATGGGTAAGATAAGATCGGCAATAGTCACTACGATAGTCGTGGTCGCGATAGTCGCGGCTGCGTTCTTTGCCGTTGTCTCGTTCCCTTACAGAGGAGGGACCTACAGGTGGAATTCGATTCTTTCCGTAATTCCTTTGGGCTCCGAATTTTCAGGGGACGCCGAATGCGTGATTTATCCGGAGGGAATCATCACGGAGGCGGAATATCTGCTGTATTCCGAACCACCCGATAAATCGGATTACGATTCGAACGACGAGGAAAAATACACTGACGCGGTAGAGAACGTACAGGATTTTGTCGACAGATACGAGACGGAACTCGGTTACGGGCTTCGTATCGACAGCGACGAGTACGACGTCGACGAAAAAAACATAGACGAAACGTTGGCCGAAATCAAAGAAAACGTCAAAAGCGACGCCGAAACGATAAGCAAACGTCTCGGCAAGATGAATTTTTCTTCCTATTCCGTGTCCGTGGTGAACGAATACGGACTCAAAATCAGCGTGCCCACGGGTTACACCTATTCCGACATGAGGCATGAGGACTATCTCAACGAGGAATCGTCCTCCGCCACGAAACTTTCCCAGCTCTCTTCCGTCGTTTCCGCCATCGTTCTCGACGGCGAACTTACAATCTGCGTGTCCGACAGCAACTACGGCTTCGAGCCCGCGGACAGCGATCTCGAATATTACCCCATAACCAGAAAGACCGACTCGATGTCCGATTACATCAAGTCCGTCAGAACATATTCCCGCGGAGGGAGCGATGCCCTCAGGTTCAAACTCACGACCGACGGCAGGAAACTCATGGCGGATTCCACCAACGAACTTCTTGATTCCGACGACCCCACGCTTTATTTCTGCATAGGGAGCGACGTGCTCATGTCGCTTTCCATCGATTCGATGATAGACAGCAAGAAGTTCTACATCACCATTTCCGACGAGCTCGGCGCGAAAAGTTATGCGGCCGTTCTGGACTCCGTCGTGAACGGTGAGGTCGTGAACTACAGTTATTCGTCGGAAGACCCCAATTCGGAGAGCATATCGCTCACCGCGAACACGATGCAGAGCGGGCAGTACGCCGCTTTGGCGATGGCGCTCGTGGCGCTCGTCGTGCTCATCGTGCTCTGCGCGATTTCCGTCGCGATTTATAAAAAGCTCGGCTGGCTCAACGTCGCCATGCTGCTTTTGTTCAGTCTCCTCATGATATACGTGGTGTATCTTCTCAAGATAGAGATTACCATTGCTTCTATGCTTTGCGGCATGCTGTGCCTCGGGGTGTTCGCGGGGACGAACTTCCTGGTCTTCGAGAACGTCCGCGGGTGTGTGAACGAAGGCAACGTCATGCAGAACGCCGTAAAGAACGGATACAAGAAAAACCGCGCCGGAATTTTGGACGCGCACATCATACTTTTCGTGATAGCCTTCGTGCTCTATCTCGTCGGCAAGGGCGCCCTTTCCGCCAGTGGGTTAATTTTAACCTTCGGGTTCGTCATCTCGTACCTTATGTACTGGTTCACCAGGTTCATGTGGTACTGCTGTTCTTCCCCTCAGAAGGACAAGTTCAAATACTGCGGATTCAAGAGGAGGGTCGTCGACGATGAAGACTAAGATTTCCGGCAAGATGATCCTTTTCACGATTATTTCATGCGCCGTTGTCGTGATATGCGCGGTGGTCGGGTGCGTGTGCCATTTCACCGGCAATGGGTTCTTCAACTTCGGCGTCGAGAACGGCTCCGACAAGACGGTTTCCGTGAACTACTATATCGTCGACTACCCCAACATGTCGGACGTGGAGGACGTCTGCGAGAAGGCCTTCTCCGATCAGGGGATAAGCTACACGTACGAGCAGACCACGGAGAACTCCGGGCACATAGAGTACGTGTTCCCCTATAAGACGGACACCGATAAGCTAGATACGGCGGTTGGCAGCATAAACGATGGTCTCAGCGGAAAAGACGGCATTAACCTCGCTTCGCTCGAAGTGGCAGAGAGCATGACGACGAACGGGAGGACGTTCATGTTCGCCGGGATCGCCGCTGCGTCCATAATAGTCCTGCAGGCGCTGTACTGCCTCATAAGGTTCAAACTCAACATGGCGGTTCTGAGCCTTGTGACGAACGTCGGCTACGTCCTTCTGGCGACGGGACTCATGGCGGCCCTGAGGATTCCCTTCGGCTCTTTTGCGGCGGGCGTGATGATCTTCGGACTGCTCCTTTCCGTCGTCTTGAACCAGATATTCTACACGGACATGAAGTCCGCCCTGAGAAACGAGGATTACAAAGAACTCTCGTTCGCGGAAAAGACGGACAGGGCGTACGCCAAAGGCCTCAAGGCATCGTCGATACTTTCGGGCAGCCTTTTCGTCACGGCGGGTCTTTTCGCGCTCGTCATGGGGATTTTCGCGAGGACCGCGGCATACACGTTCCTGGGCGTCGCCGGGATGCTCGTCTGTCTCGTCGCTTTCTACTCCTCGACGTTCTTCTCGCCGGCCGTGTACTCCAGGATGGAGAAGGTGAAAATAGACATAAGGCGGCCCCAGCGCGACAGGAAGGAAAAAGGAAGCGCGGAATCCTCAGACGTGACCTTGGAAGGCGTCGAATCAGTTTAATATCGACAAATCGGCGGGGTTTACCCGCCCTTTTTTCTCTTTAGTCCGCATATTCGGTGAACCAATGAAAAAACTGCTTCCCGAGAATGTTTTCTCGCCGGAACAACTTAACAGCATAAAAGAGCTCGCGAGGGAGACGCAACTCACCGAGCAGACGTGCGCGATACTTTTCGGCAGGGGGATCGACACCAAGGAAAAGGCCGACAGGTTCTTCTCGGCCGGAGAGGCGCATTACATCTCGCCGTTCAAGATGTCGGGCATGCGCGAGGCCGTGGAGCTCATCACGAAGGCCCGGGACGAGGAATGGGAGACAGTCATATACGGCGACTACGACGCGGACGGGATATGCTCCGTCACCGTGATGAAGGAGGCGCTCCTCCAGTACGGCGTGAGGGAGGAAAACCTCGGTGTGTACGTTCCGGAAAGGCGTTACGGCTACGGCTTGAGACTCGAGGCGATAGACCGGATTTTCGACGACTTCTGCCCGCAGCTCGTCATAACGGTCGATTGCGGCATAAGCGGGAAGGACGAGGTGAGATACATCCAGGAGCAGGGCGCCGAGGTCATCGTCACGGACCATCACGAACTTCCGTCCTCTCTTCCCGACTGCATAAGGATAAACCCCAAGATAGAGGATGACTACATATACGACAATCTCTGTGGCACGGGCGTGGCGTTCAAGGTGGGGATAGCACTCAACGGGAAGTCTTTCTACAGATTCGCCGACATAGTCGCGATTGCGACGGTCGCGGACAGCGTGACGCTCACGGGCGAGAACAGGGACATCGTCACCGAGGGGCTGAAAATGATGAACAAATCCCCGCGGAGACGCTATGCGAAACTTCTCAAATCCGGCGACGCCGTGACGTCCACGGCCATATCGTACACGCTCGCTCCCAAGCTTAACGCCGCGGGCAGGATGGGCGACGCGGGTGCCGCGTACGACCTCATATCCTCCGACGACGGCGACGATGAGACGATAGAAAGACTTACCGAAAAGTTGACAAAATACAACACAGAGCGCCAGGAAAGATGCGACGAGGTGTACAGGTCGGCGAAGGAGAAACTCAAGAACAAAGGCGCGTACGGGCGAGTGATAATGCTTTCCGACGTCGGCTGGGGCACGGGCTTCGTCGGCATAGTGGCCGCGAGGCTCGCGGAGGAGTTCTCGAGGCCGGTCCTTCTTTTCACGCAAAACGGTGAGTCCCTCAACGGCAGCGCGAGGTCGGTGGAGGGCGTGAACATATACGAGGCGCTTAGAGCCTGCTCGCAGCACATAGACGAGTTCGGCGGACACGCCCAGGCGGCGGGACTCCACATACACGGGGACAAGTTCGACGCTTTGGAAGACGCGCTGAACGCGTACATGGAGAAAGCCTATCCGGACGGCGTGTTCATTCCCACCATCTACGTGGACGGCGAGGTCGACGGGGCGTTTCCCAAAAGAATCGCGAAGGAACTCGAGATGTTCGAGCCTTACGGCGTGGGGAACAAGAAACCCCTTTTCGTCCTGACCTCCGCGGCGAACAGTGTGCGTCCCATAAAGCCGCTGTCGCCGCATCTCACCATGAAGGTGGGGGAGTGCGAGCTCACGTATTTTTCCGGCGTGAAAAACTCGCTCATACTGGAAAGCGACGCCAAAAAGGAATTAGTCTTCGAGTACAGCATATACGAATATTACGACAAGGAGTACATCCGCGGGATAGTCAGGGACGTGGTGTACGACAGGGACGCCGTGTTCAGCTGTGCGAGGGAGGTCGACGTGAACAACCTCATGACGCTCGCGCATGAGGAGACCGGGTGCAACGTCAGAAAGATTTCGGACGAGGAGCTTGACGCCCTCATAGACTCGAGCGGGACGTACGGCACGATATTCATCGCGTTCTCGCCGGAGACGATCAAAAAGTATCCCAAGCTCGAGAGATTCCCCACGGAGATCTTCAACCAGACGTTTCATAACCTTCTGAGCATGGTGCTCGTGTCGCCGTGCGCCGACACGAGTCTCACCGGGTACAAGAAAATTGTCCTCCTGGACAGCCTGGACGCGATCTGCCTTCCCGCGCTGGAAGGTAAAGACGTATACGTCTGTTGCAACAAGGCGCCCATGCCGTGCGTTCTCACGAAAAGGGAGGACCTCGTGTCCGTATACAGGTGGATCATAGCCAACAAGTACATGATGGACGGGGGAAGCGCGGAGGAGCTGTCCCGCGTGAACTCCCCCATAGAGAGGCGAAACATGCTCTTCGCCCTGCTGGTCTTCGAGGAACTCGGGATAATTTCGTACGAAGGCGGCAAAATGAAGCTCAACACCAAAGACAAGACAGATTTGACAAATTCCCGGCTTTTCAGGCTGATGACTGAAAGCGCGGGCCGGAAGGCGTGACATGCAAGAGGATTCCGAGGTTAACACCGTCCTTGGTAAAATATATTCCTTAAGCGACGACGCGGACAGGGAACTTTTGCTCCGCGCGTACAACTACGCCCAGAGCATGCACGCGGGCCAGAAAAGGGCTTCCGGGGATCCCTTCTTCATACACCCCTGCGCGGTGGCCGAGATACTTCTGGACCTCGACCTCGACGCGCCTACGATCGCCGCGGCGTTCCTTCACGACGTCATAGAGGACACCCCGGCCACGAAGGACGACATAAGGGCGAACTTCGGGGACGAGGTCATGGGCCTCGTCGAGGGCGTCACCAAACTCGAGAAGATACAGTACGGCAGCAAGGAGGACGAGGACGCCGAGAATTTCAGGAAGGTCTTCGTCGCTATGGCGAACGACGTGCGCGTCATAATAATAAAGCTCGCGGACAGACTGCACAACATGAGGTCGCTTAACTATCTTTCCAAGGCGCGGCAGCAAAGGATCGCGAAGGAGACCCTCGACATATACGCCCCCCTCGCGGGAAGGCTCGGGATATTCCAGATAAAGAGCGAGCTCGAGGACCTGTGCCTTCGCTATCTCGACCCGGAGATGTTCGAATACCTCGTCACCAACATACACCAGCAGATGAAGGAGAGGGAGGAGTTCGTGAATTTCGTCGTGGGCGAGCTCCAGGAGATACTCAGGGAGTCCGACATAAGCGGCGAGGTCATAGGGCGTCCCAAACACTTCTATTCCATATACCGCAAGATGAAGACCCAGAACAAGACGCTCGACCAGATATACGACCTCACGGGCGTAAGGGTTATAGTCTCCACGACGGAGGAGTGCTACGAGGTTCTCGGCAAGATTCATCTCAAATGGAAACCCGTCCCCGGGAGGTTCAAGGACTACATCGCCACCCCGAAGAGAAACATGTACCAGTCCCTGCACACGACGGTCGTGACAAACTTCGGACAGTTCTTCGAGATACAGATAAGGACCGCCGAAATGCACAGACTGGACGAGTACGGGATAGCCGCGCACTGGAAATACAAAGAGAACAAGACGGACGAAAACAACTTCGACTTGAGAATCGACTGGATCCGCGACATACTCGACTGGGAAGGCAGCATAAACGACACGAAGGAGTTCGTCGACAGTCTCAAGAGCGACCTCTATTCCTCCGAGCTTCTGGTGTTCACGCCGCAGGGTAAGGTCATATCGCTTCCGCTCGAGGCCACGCCGATAGACTTCGCTTACGCGATACACTCCGAGGTGGGGCACCGGTGCGTCGGCGCCAAGGTGAACAACAAGATAGTCCCCTTAAATTCCGAGCTTCACACGGGCGACGTCGTCGAGATACTGACGTCCTCGTCGGACAAAGGACCTTCCTGGGACTGGCTCAAATTCGTCAAATCCGGCTCCGCCAGGGCGAAGATAAGGCAGTACTTCAAAAAGGAGATGAAGGAGGAGAACGTCAAGACCGGCCGGACCATGCTGGAGGAGGAGGCGAAGCGCCGTGGATACAAACTTTCCGAACTTCTCAACGACGACTCGTTCAAGAGGCTTTCCAACAGGCTGGTCTTCACCGGCGTCGACGAAATGTACTCCTCCGTGGGATACGGCGCCGTAGGGGTGAACCAGGTCATAAACAGGCTCATCGACTACCGCAAGAAGGAAAACCCGATGCCGACGGACGTCACCGACATCGAAAAGGTGAAAAAGACGCCCGAGGGCTCCGTCACCGTGCAGGGCGAGGAGCAGCTCCTCGTAAAGTTCGCGCACTGCTGCAACCCGGTGCCCGGCGACGAGATAATCGGTTACGTTTCCGTGGGGAGAGGCGTCATAATACACCGGAAGGACTGCCCCAACATCAAGGGATACAATCCGGAAAGGCTGCAGCCCGCAAAATGGACGGGCGAGACAGAAGAGGGGTTTCAGACCGAGCTCAAGGTCCTCACGACGAACGACGACGGCGTCATAGCGTTCATAACGGCGGAAATCGCCAGAATGAAGCTCTCCATAACCCAGCTCAACGGCAGAGTGACGAAGGAGGGCGGCGGCGTCATAGACGTGTTCCTCATGCTCCGCAAACGCTCCGACATGGACGTGCTCATAACGAATCTCAAAAAAGACAGAAGAATTTTAGACGTTTTCAGGACGGTGAACTGACATGGCTGTTAAGGTATACAAAATAAAGCCCATAGGCTTCGCATCCAATTCCTACATTCTGACGGAGGACGCAAAAGACTGCGTGGTGATTGACCCCGCACAGCCGAGGGTGTTCAAAGAGTGCGGAAAACTCGGACTGGGTCCCGTGGCAGTCCTTCTCACTCACGGCCATTACGACCACATCGGCGGCTGCGGCGAGTTCTTCAAAGCGGGCGTCCCCATCTACTGCGGGAAGGGAGAGGACGAGCTCATATTCGGAGAAGGCATAAGGGAAGGCTTCAACGACGTCGAAATACCTTACTTCGAGGTGGCGGGCTATCTCGAGGACGGACAGAAAATAAGCTTCGCGGGGATAGACTTCTGTGTTTTGACGACCCCGGGCCACACGGCCTGCGAAGTGAGCTTCGTGACGGGAGGCATAATCTTCTCCGGCGACGTACTTTTTTGCGAGAGCGTCGGTAGAACCGACCTCGCTTCCGGGGACACGGATGCGCTCATAGCCTCCGTGGAGCGTCTTTACGCGCTTGAAGGAGATTACACCGTGTACACGGGGCACGGCGAGGACACGACCCTCGAGCACGAGAGACGCCGCAACCCTTACGTAAGGGCCAAGAAATAAAGCATGCTGAAAACCAACTGCGAGTACTTATCGACGGAAATCATGGATGTCGTCCGGCTCTTCGGTAAAGAAGACGAAGACTTCATTCATTATTTTTCGTTCGGGGAAGGCGAATTTTACAACTGCATACAGCACGGCGACAAAATTTACGACTTCACGGAAAAACAGGACGTCGACGGCGATGAGGAGTTCAGGCGGTTTTCCAAAAGATACGCGAAGCTCGCCATGTACAAAGTCCTTTCCGGGGAGACCGGCAAATCGTATCCCTGGGGAGCGCTCACGGGAATTCGGCCCACGAAGATGGCCTACATGGAAAAAGCCGCGGGACGCGACTATTCCGCGCTCTTTTCCAGGCTCGGGGTGTGCGACGCGAACGTCGAAATCATAAATGACGTCCTCGAAACCCAGCGTGGCGTGTACGAGACGAACTTCCACAAAGGCGCGGACGTCTTTGTGTCGGTGCCTTTCTGCCCCACGAAGTGCGAGTACTGCTCGTTCATCACGGCGCCCATAAAGAGCACGGCGCAGTACGTCGGGCCGTACGTCGAAAGTCTCGTTAAAGACATCGAAGACCTTTATTCGTACTGCGGCAAGGTGAACTCCGTGTACGTCGGAGGCGGAACGCCGTTCACGCTCTCGGAAGACGAGCTTTGCAGGGTTCTTGACGCGTGCGGAAAGCTTGCCGGCGGCCGCGAGTTCACGGTCGAGGCGGGAAGGCCCGACACCTTCACCGAGGAAAAACTGAAAATATGCCGTGACCGCGGCGTGAACAGGATATGCGTGAACCCGCAAAGCTTCATCGACGAAACCCTCGTCGCGATAGGCAGAAAACACACGGCGGCGGACACCCTCGCGGCGTACGAGATGGCGGAAAGATTCGGCTTCGACGTGAACGTCGACCTCATCGCGGGACTCTACGGGGAGAACGCGGATGATTTCGCGTACAGCGTGGACAGGGCAATAGAACTTGACCCCGGGAACATAACCGTCCACACCCTGTGCCTCAAATCGGGCGCGAAACTCAAGGAAAACACCAAA
>JAJQAK010000151.1 GCA_021203845.1 Clostridia bacterium
ACAGAGAAAAAAAGAATTATAGACAACGAACTGGATCTGGATTTAAAAACCGTGGGGGCTGTTCTCATAGAAGGCCCCCGAGGATGCGGAAAATCGTACACCGCGGGCAAAAGGGCAAAATCCGTTCTGGATTTTCGTAATGCGGAAAAAAAAGCCACCTACGTCGAAACCGCTCCAAATGCTCCCGATCAACTGCTCGTGGGAGAAAATCCGCGTCTTTTTGTGGAATGGCAGAAAGCACCCCAGCTTTGGGACTCCATAAGGTGTTCGGTGGATCAAAGAGGAAAGCAGGGACTATACATGCTTACCGGCCAGGATTCAAATTTTTACAACGTGATGCATTCCGGCATCGGACGCTATTCTGTTCTCAACATGTGGCCTATGAGTCTGTACGAAAGCGGCGAATCGAGCGGGGAAGTGTCCTTAAGCAAATTGCTCAACAAACCGGAAAGTTTTGATTCGTGCGAATCCTCTCTGTCCACAGACGAAATCATCAACACAATATGCCGAGGTGGATGGCCCGAGTGTGTCTGTAATCCGGATATATCACATCAGCATATCAAAGACATTCTCAATAAAACATGTGAAGAAGACGTTCCGGCCATATGCTGCGGACGAAAATCCGCGGATATTGCTAAAAAAATAATAACGGCATATGCCAAAGACATATGTTCGGCTTCAAACGGAAGCAGAACAGATTTAATGTCGAGAAGCGACATATCCTATCACACTCTGCAAAAATACATATCCGCGCTAGAGCAGCTTTATATCATAGAAGACATACCGGCATGGACCAGAAACATTCGTGACAGGTCGCACAGAACACTTTCCGGCAAACGCAACATCGTGGATCCCTCCCTTGCCGTATGCTCCATGGGAATTGAAAAAGCGGATTTAAGAGTAAACTTCAGACTTTTAAGCCGCCTCTTCGAGTGTCTTTGCTACAGGGATTTGAAGGTGTACACTGAGGCGAGATGCGGAAAAATTTATTATTATAAGGACAGATACAACCTGGAAGTGGACTGCATACTGAGTTTTGACCACTGCAGATACGCTCTCGTTGATTTCGAGATGGGGCAGAACGACCTGGAAAAAGGAATGAAAAAACTTAACAAGCTGGAAAGTCTGATTCTCAGATATAACGAAGCACACGGATACACGGACACAGAGACGGATATCCCAGCCACGAAGATCCTGATTACCGGTACAAGGTACGGATACAGATGTAAGGACGGCGTTCTCGTCGTTCCCATCGGCTGTCTCAAGGACTGACGGCCGTGTTCTCGTGGTATCTTCATAAACGTCGCAATTTTTAAAGGAGCACCGTCGCGATGCTCCTTTTTTCATGGTCTTTTTTTCGGATCACACGAGCGACACCTTGTCGGCGATACTCTTTATGAATATCCCCTGCGCCATGCCGAGGTCTATGCACGACGTCACGTACGCCGCGAACCTGTCCGCTCTGCGGGTTAATTTTAATTCTTTCTGACATGCCGCGCACAGCTCTTCCGCATACATGCTGACGTTGTTGAGAAGAATAGCCTTTATGAGGGAGATCATGTCGTAAGGGGTGTAGTCCTGTTCGGCCAAGCGCACGAACGGGGTCTTATCCTCAACGCGGTATCTGTCGTAGCCGTCGTATCTGTCCTGCTTCATGACGTATACGCAGCCCAGAATCTCCTTTTTGACGAAACCGCACCTATCTATGAGCGAGCGAATCTTCGCGTCAATCTTCGTGCCCCACTTGTAGACGTCGTAATAGGACAGAACCCTGCGCACGAGAAGGTTTTCCGATATGGGTTCTTCCGCGGCGACGACCGCCTTTATCGTACGCATGAGGTCCGCGTCCGCCTCGTCGGAGAGTATGTACGCGGAATCTTTCGTGACGGTCTCAAGCTTCGCCGTCTTGTAGGCTTTGCGGAAATTGGAGGCCGCCGAACCCGCCCCGCCTTTCGTGATTTTGTCGAGAAAATCCTTTATTTTCTTAATCTCACGCTTGGGATTGTTGTAAAAACTCAGGGAGTATAGGCGGATCACGTTCCAGTTTGCGCGCTTCAGAGTCTGTACCTGCATGACCACCCTGTCCTTCGTGGAGAACTTCTCCGAGCCGTCGCAGAGAATCGCCAAAGCGAAGTTCGTCTTGTTTTTGGGGTCTATCACTGCGACGTCTATCTTGAAGTCCGACACGCCGACGTCGCAGCAGCACTCGTATCCTATGCTCTCCAGCTCGGCCGCTATGTATTTTCCAATGCTGTTTTTGTTGACTATGAGCTCGTCCGACTTCGCCGCGATGTTCGTCCTGCCTTTCTGCGCGAACTCGAGGAACGCACGAAGCCCCGCGACGCCTCTCGCGGAGGTGCGGGACAGATCTATCATGGAATAACGCATGGAC
Source organism: Clostridia bacterium (assembly GCA_021203845.1). Classification (GTDB taxonomy): domain Bacteria; phylum Bacillota; class Clostridia; order Christensenellales; family Borkfalkiaceae; genus Coproplasma. The sequence goes on from JAJQAK010000151.1 coordinate 2,393, forward strand.
GAGAATACAACCATCTCCTCCCTCGCGCGGGAAACGGCGACGTTGAGCCTTCTCCACCCGCCGTACTGGTTGAGAGGTCCGAAGTTGTACGACAGTTTCCCGGTCCTGTCGGGACCGTAGCACACGGAGAAGAGGATGACGTCCCGCTCGTCACCCTGGACGTTTTCGAGGTTCTTGACGAAAAGGGGCTCGTCCCTGTCGTACGCCGCGTCCTCGAGCTTGTTGTCGTATATGGCCTTGGATAGCTTCTTGTCCAAAAACTCCTGCTGCGGCGAGGAGAACGTGACGATTCCAATGCTTTGCTTTCTCCGCCTCTCGTCTTTGAGCCTCGCTATGACCTCGGCGATTATCGCGTCCGTCTCCTGGACGTTCACCTTTCTTCCGCCTTTTTCGTACACGCCGTTTTCTATGTATCTCAAAGTGACCTTGCTCTCCAGCGCGTCGGGCGACGGGAAAGTGCAGAGCTTCGAGCCGTAGTACATGATGTTGGAGAAGGCTATGAGGCTTTCGTGTCTCGAACGGTAATGCCAGACGAGGTGTTTTTGCGGCGCGCCGAGGGCCAGGGTGTCCGCGAGGATGCTCTCCAAATCGTCCTCCTCCTCGAACTCCTCGCCGGAAGTCTGCGCGGAGAAAAAGACCGTGGGCGGCAGCTGGTTGGGGTCCCCGACTATGACGGCGCTCCTGCCTCGCGCGAGGGAGGCCACGGCCTCCGCGGTGGGCATCTGGGACGCCTCGTCGAAGATGACTATGTCGAATAGCTCCGCCTTGCCGGGAAGGTACATGGAGACCGTCGACGGCGACATCATGACGCACGGCGACACTATCTTCATGAGATTTGGCATCTCGGCGAAAAGGTCCTTTATTTTGAACGTCTTTTCGCTACCCTTTATCTTCCTTCTGTACTTCACGAGCTCCGAGGCAATCTCGCCCTCCGTGTCGTCTTTCGGAAGCCGCGATATGAGGTCAGCCTTTATCTTCTCGCGGGAAAGCTTCGTGAACTCGTCCAAAAGCTGCGTGAGAGACGCCGCGCTCTCGTCCAAAAGCGCCGCGGAAAAACCGGAGAGCACCTCGTCCTGCGGAATGTTCGTGCGGAGGAAGTTCCTGTACACGTTTTTGAGGAACGAAGATATTATCTCGTCCCCCGAAACGGTCCCGTCCTCCATGGCGTCCGTCATGAACTTGAGACCCAGCTCGTCGAGGTCGCGCGCGCACTGCCTGTACGTGCACCACGAGGGGAGCATGTCCATGTTGTCGAGAAGCGACGTGCACTTCGCGCCGAAGTACTCCAGTATGTCCTCGTCCTGCAATTTCTTTTCGTCGAGGCCGAAAAGCTCCTCGAACTCCGAAACGGAAAGCTCCAACGCGTCGCTCGCGGATACGAGTCCCGAGATGAGGGGCTCAAGGCTCCCGTATTTTTTGGCTCTCACGCACACGCTCGAAAAGGAGTTCGCGTTGTAGTCCATGAATATGTCGGCGCAAAGGTCGTGTATCCCGTAGAGCGGTTCCAAAAAGTCGACGCGCTTTTTCTCGTTCACCGACCCGCCGAAGCCCGTGAAAACCGCGGAAAGCTCCGTTATCCCTAGCATGGCGGCCTTCGCCTCCTCTATGTCGGCGGCGCGTCTTATCCACTCGACCTCTTTGTCCTCCGGAACGGGATCTTTGGCCGTCTTACCTATCTTTTTGATTATCTGCAGAAGCGTCTTTGAGGAGCGGTAGTTCTCGCCCCAGTTGTCGAGCTCGGCGTCCACCTGTTCGTAAAGCTTGCCTATGTCGGGAAGGGCGCGGAACGAGCGGAGCCACACCCTCGCGCCTTCGTCGTATCTTTTAGAGGCGCTGTAGAACCTGTTCAGCCTCTCCTCCGGCACGGCAAAAAAGACGTCCGCTCCGCCGGAAAGAAGAATCCCCGCGAGTTTTTTAAGCGAGCGGAACTTCGCAAAGGTGAACGTCGAGACCTTCTGCCCGAATTTGTCGAGGAAAAGGTTGAGATAGTTCCTGTAGTGTTTGAGGTTCGCGAAAAGCACCTCGCACCGGCAGGTCGCGCTCTCCTTCACCCCCTCGTCGCACTCCGTAAGGCTAATCCCGGAAAAAGGAGAAAGATGAACGCCCCCGCACTCCTTGGCCGCGGTCTGCGCCCTGAGTATGAGGTCCTTGCACTCCTCCACCTTCTTTTCCGTGAGAGAGTCGTAGAACGTCGTCTCTATGTTGACGAGCTCCGGCGCGCTTTTGTTCTGGAAATAGAGGACTATCGCGTCGTATATGGAGACGCCTATTCGTCTTTTCTTGTGGAGCGAGTGCATGAAGGACATTATCTTCTCCCTCTCGCCCGCTATCTTTTCCGACGTGAGGCCGAACGCCGCGTCGTCGTAGGACGCCGCAAGCGCCAGCGTGTCGTCTATGTGCCTTACAATCTCCGCCTTGTCGGCCTTGGGAACGTGGAGCTCGAGACAAAAATCCCCCACTCCCACGTCCGTGAGACGTTTTTTGACGACGTTTATCGCCGCCTGCTTTTCCGCCACGAAGAGAACGCTCTTGCCCCTGTCCATGGCGTTGGCTATCATGTTGGTTATGGTCTGGCTCTTGCCGGTTCCGGGAGGCCCGTGAAGGACGAACGTCGTCCCCCTCACTGCCTCGGCGACGGCCTCGAACTGCGAGCTGTCGGAAGGAAGCGTTATGAGAACTTCCCCGGGGTCCGTCGCGTCCTCATCCGTCCCGCCCTCCGGCATGGGGTCAAGGCGGTTTTCGCCCGAGACGAGGCTCGCTATGAGCTTGTTCTGCCTGTACTCGGCCATGTTGGACTCTATGTCCTTCCACATCGCAAAACGCGAGAACGTGAACTGCGCCACGTACACGTCGTCGTATATCTCCCAGCCTTTCCTGTCGGCGACGGCGGACTTCACGGAGGCTATCATCTCGAATGGCGCGAGACTCTGGCCCACCATTCCGCGGAGGTCTATTCCGAATGTCTGGAAAAGATACTCCAAAAGCGTCGTGTTGGGCGTGTACTCGTTGTCGCACTCGAGATATATCGCCTGTTTCACCCTTTTGAGGGTCACGGGGAGAAGGCATATGGGCGCGTATTTGAGCTCCCTCTCGCCCTCCAGCTCCCAGCCGAGAAAGCCTATCGCGAGATAGAGAGTCCCGCTTCCCGCTTCCTCCTCGGCGGCCTTGGATCTTCTTATCATGGAGGCCGCTTTGTCGAGAAGCTCGCCGTTGTCGCCGTATATCCTTATGTTCCCCCTCTTCATCTCGAGGGATATGAGCTCCGCGGACCTTTTGGTGGCCCTTCCCGCGCCGAAGGCTGGCGCCGTCACGGGCTGCGCCTCGGGGCGCAGTGTGAATTTCGTGCCGAAGTCGAGCCCGGTCACGAACCCGTCCGTGTCGGCGGACTGAAGGTGCAGGCAGTCGCCCTTAAATCTGAAGTTGAGAAGGTTGTTCCTTTGGGATAAATCCAGAAGGCGCCTTTTCCAGTTGTCCTCTTTGGAGAGCTTTTTCGTGAGCTCGAACTTGGATGAATCCACGATGCGGCCGGGGCGCGACTCGAACGACGTCTGCGCCTCCTTCAAAAGCTCGTAGCTCTCCCCGCGCTTCACCTTGAGCGGCATGGGGTACACGCCGTCTATGCGGGAGCGCTTGACGTCCACGCACTGAGAGTATCTTCCCGCGGCGAGGTTGGAAAGAAAATGCTCCTCGCTCACGTCGTAGCTCGCGCTGTGATGCGCGAAAAGGTCCGTGACGTCGAAGCACGATATGTTGTTCACTCCCTTCGCTGCGTACCTTTCCACGGTCGCCATGTCGTCCTCGACGGGGAGGGAGAAACAGCTCTCGTAAAGCCACGCGCCCACCGCCACGCGTTTTTCGCCCACGATTATAAGCGGATTGACGCCGATGTTTTCGAGACACGACGCCGCGAACAGGGCGAGCTCCGCGGGAGTCGCCTCCTTCTTTTTTAGAATCTGGGATATGTCGCCGAGGTCGACGCACTTCGTGTAGTCTTCGGGAGCCTTGACGTGTTCGACGCCCTGCCTTTTTATCTCCGCGTACACGGCCGCGACCATGTCCTTGACGGAGGACTTGTCGCCTCCCGAGTAGGGGTGTATCTCCGGGGAGTACGACCTTCCTATGCTGTGAAGGCCCGCCTCCGCCTTTATCTTGACGCAGTCGGCAAGCGAGGGCCGGACGCTCGCCGCGAGCATCTCGACGTTCCCCTGGAGGCCCGACCAGAAGTTCATGGGAAGGGCGTAGATCTGCGCGTCTATCTCCTGCAGCGTGTTCTTCCCCTTCGTTACCCGGACGGACACCTTGCAGGGCGTCACCTCCGTTATGTCCGCGAGGTACTCGGGGTTGAGGATGTCGCTCGCGTCTATCTCGACCGAGCTTTGGGGCGATACCGCGTCGACGGGTATGTCCCTCGGAAGTATGAGATTGGTGTCCCCCGACACGGAGACGGTGACGTCCTCTATGCCGGAAAGCTCGTTGTTGGATATCTTGAGTGAGCTGAAAAGCGGTCTCGAACTGAAATACGTGCAGTAGCCGACGTATTCGGAAAGCTCGCCTTCCAGCGTCACGTTTTCCGTGTGTCTGGTTTTTCCTCTCGCTGCCATGCTCGTGCTCCTTAAACTCCTATCATTATACGAAAAAACGCCCCGGATAGCAATATTTGTATGAGTCTTTTCGTCCGGTGCCGTGCAATAATGAAACTAAATTTTTTTATTTTCCCGATTTTTTGTTGCGTCGCGCGGATTTTACTGCTATACTTATCTAGCGTTGACAAAAAAGTTTTGAGGTAAGACAAATGTCTCTTATGAATCTTCTTCTCGGTGCGGAAGAAGTCGGAATGACGGAAAATGTATACAGATACGCGTTCACGCCCGCATGCGTGACGGTCATAATCGTGATGTTTTTGGCGGCAATAGTCTCCATCGTGCTCATCATGATGCAGCCGAGCAACTCGGAAGGGATCCAGGGGATAACGGCAACCAGCGAGACCTTCTTCGGGAAGAACAAAGGCAGGTCCATAGAAAGCAAGCTCAAGAGGTGGTGCTGGATATGCCTCATCGTCCTCGCGGTTCTCGCGATAGGCCTCTACATTCTGCAGATATCCCTCGCCGCATGACACAAAACGAATACTGCTGCCGGTCGCAAAAGCTTCCGGCGTTTTTTTTGAGACATGGACATAGAACAGAGAATAAAATACGGTTTTGAGACGGGGCAGCTTATAAACCTCACGGCGGACCAGATCTGCCGCAAGATAGGCCTCAAGCACTCCAAACTCGGGTCCGTCCGCCACACGCTCGACGGCCTCGAGGAAAAAGGGGAGATAATACGGACTCCCTCCGACTACTACACCACGAGAAAGGCAGTAAAGCCCTTCCGCGCGAGAGTGAACGGAAACAAAAAAGGGTTCGGGTTCATAACCCCGCTCGACGCGGCCGAGCCAAATCCCAAGGACTTCCACGTATACAGGGAAAACCTCGGCGGCGCCTACGACAGGGACGTCGTCCTCGCGGGAGTCGACAGAAACGGCGAAGGGTTCGTTCTGGAGGTTCTGGAAAGGGCCAACGAAAGAATATGCGGCACGGTGACGAAAAAAGGCCAGCTCGTCACGGTTGTACCCGACAACGACAGGTTCAGCTCGGAGATAGCGATAAAAAACGGCGCCACGCTGAGCGCCGCCGCGGGCCAAAAGGTCCTCGTGAAGATCACGTCGTTCGACGCGGTTCCGCCCGCAGGCGAGATAGCCGAGATTTTGGGCGAGGCCGGCGACTTCATGACCGAGGAGCTTTCCGTCATAAGGGGCTACTCCCTCTACGAGGAGTTTTCCGACAAGGCCGAGGAGCAGGCACTCCTTTCCTCCCAAAGGGCGATAACCGTCGGCGAGAGGCGGGACCTTCGCAATCTTTACACGATAACCATAGACGGCACCGACACGAGGGACATGGACGACGCCATCTCCATAGAGAAGACAGCCGAGGGATACGTTCTCGGCGTCCACATCGCGGACGTCGCGGAATACGTCGAGTTCGGTTCCAAGCTCGACACCGAGGCCTACGACAGGGGCACAAGCGTATATTTCCCCGACAGGGTCTACCCCATGCTTCCGAGAGCCCTCTCCAACGGCTCGTGTTCGCTCAACGAAAAAGAGGACAGGTACGCCCTAAGCTGCATGATGACGTACGACCTTAAGGGGAAACTCGTGAAATACGAGATAGGCGAGAGCGTCATACGCTCGGACAGAAGGATGTCGTATCCCGACGCAAACGCCATTCTCGACGGCAACGAAGCTCTTCGCGCCGAAATGCCGGACGCGGTGCAGCCTCTTGCCGACATGCTCGAGCTACGCTCAATCTTACGCGCAAAAAGAGAGGCCAAAGGCTGCATAGACCTCGACGTGAAGGAGGCCAAAATCCTATATGAGGACGGACGGATTGAGATCCCGGACTATTCGCGTGGGGTGTCCGAGGACATAATAGAGCAGTTTATGATAGCCGCCAACGAGTGCGTGGCCGAGTTCGCGCAAAAAAACGGCCTCCCCATTCTCTACAGGGTGCACGAGACCCCGCTTCCGGAAAAATCGTCGCAGCTTGCCGCCTTCCTTCATGACCTCGGGGTGCACGTGAAGCTCGACAAGGAAAAGATAAGGCCCCGCGACTACGCCGACATACTGGAAAAGATAAAGGACCATCCCGCGGCGGGCGTCATAAACACGGTCATGCTCCGCTCCATGCAGAAAGCCCGCTACTGCGAAAAGAACCTCGGCCACTTCGGGCTGGCGTCGTCATGCTACTGCCACTTCACATCGCCCATAAGGAGGTATCCGGACCTTTTCACCCACAGGACGATAAAGGCGTTCCTTCACGGGGACGCGAAAAGACTCAGAAAATACTCGGGACTCTGCGTAGACGCCGCGACGGACACGTCGGAAAAAGAACGAGTCGCCGAGACGTGCGAGAGGGCCGTGGACTCCCTCTACATGTGCGCGTACATGCAGTCACACATAGGGGAAGATTACGAGGCGGAGATAACGGGCGTCACGAACTTCGGGATATTCGCGTCGCTTCCCAACACCGTGGAGGGACTCATAAGAATAGAGGAGCTCCCGTACGACAACTACGCTTACAGCGAAATAAGCCTGTCGCTCACGGGCAAAAGGCACCGCTACGCGATAGGCGACAAAATACACATAATAGTCAAGGACGTCTCCATGCAGGCGAGAAAGATATACTTCTCCCTCTACGAGATGATGCAGTGTTGATATGGGCAAACAGTTCTGCTACAACAAAAAGGCACGTTTCGAGTACTTCATAGAGGAGACCTTCGAGGCCGGCATAGTTTTGGAAGGCTCCGAGGTCAAATCGATCCGCGAGGGGGCGTGCAACCTCGCCGACAGTTTCTGCTACATAAAAAACGGCGAGGTCTTCGTCAAAAACATGCACATAGGCTATTACAACAGGTCGGCGGCGTTCAACACGAAAGACACGAAGCGCGACAGAAAGCTGCTTCTCACAAAAAGGGAGATCTCCAAGATAGCTGGAAAGATAAACGAAAAGGGGATGACGCTCATACCCATTTCCGTGTACGACAAAAACAACCTCATAAAGGTCGAGGTCGCCCTCTGCAAGGGCAAGCACACATACGACAAGAAAAAGGTGCTCGCGGAAAAAGACACGAAACGCGAAATGGACCGCGAAATCAAGAGACACATGGAGAGATGAGCTCATGCCGATAGTGATAGACAAGGACATTCCGGCTTACAAAATACTCACGGGCGAAAAGATATTCGTGATGGACAAGGACAGGGCCATCTCACAGAGAATCCGTCCGATAGAGATAGCCATACTGAACCTCATGCCCACAAAGGAGGACACGGAGACACAGTTTATGAGGCTTCTTTCCAACTCGCCCCTGCAGATAAACATAACGCTCATAAAGACCTCGTCCTACACCTCCACCCACACGCCCGCGGCGCACCTCGAAAGATTCTACAAGTCTTTTGAAGAGGTTAAAAATAACCGTTTCGACGGAATGATAATAACGGGTGCCCCCGTGGAGTGCATGAACTTCGAGGACGTGGCATACTGGAACGAGCTCACGGAGATTTTTGACTGGACCACGACGAGCGTCACGTCCACCCTCTTCGTCTGCTGGGCCGCGCAGGCCGCCCTCTACTACTTCTACGGCGTGAACAAACATCCATTGAGCGAGAAATGCTTCGGTGTGTTCCCGCATCACAAGACGAAAAAAGGAATGTCGGAGCCGCTTCTTCGCGGAATTTCCGACACGTTTCACATCCCCCACAGCAGGCACACCGTGATAAACAGCGACGATATAAAAAACATTGAAGGCCTTTCCGTCCTCGCGAAGAGCAAGGCAGCCGGCGCCGCCATCATGAAGAGCGACGACAACACCAGGGTCTTCGTCACTGGCCACATGGAGTACGACAGGTTCACCCTAAAAAACGAGTATGAAAGAGATCTGGGCAAGGGGCTCGGCCTCAAGCCCCCGGCAAACTATTTCTCAGACAAAAAAATGACCAAGGTCAAGATGAACTGGACGTCGACCTCCAACCTCTTTTATATTAACTGGCTAAACTACTACGTATACCAGGTCACGCCTTACGAACTGTAACATCAAAAATTCAAGCCCGACCATTGCCGGGCTTTTTTTATTTCAAAACGACGACCTCTCTCGCTCCCTCCGCGGTGACCTCCGGGACTTCCTCTCTCCAGTAGGACACGAATTCATCATCTATGGACGCGAAGCTGTCAATCAAGC
>JAJQAK010000145.1 GCA_021203845.1 Clostridia bacterium
AAACGAAGGGCTTTCCCCGGCGGGAAAGCTCTTTTTTATTTACGGCATTTCGCGACTATTCTGTATATCGGAAGGCCTCTTCCCATGAAAAGCTCCTCATGCTCCGTGACTATGTTTTCCTCCAAAGGCTCCTTCGTGATGTCGCGCTTTTCTATTATCTCGTATCCGCACTCCTTAAAGGATTCCAGCGAGAACTCGTAGAAAAACGCGCTGTCGGTCTTTTGCCAAATCTCGCCGCCGTCTTTTAAAAACTTTTTGTACATCTCCAAAAATCCGGGATGGGTGAGTCTCTGCCTCGCGCAGCCGCTTTTGGGAAGAGGATTGGAGAAATTGAGGTAGATTCTGTCGAACGTGTCCTCCCTTATATATCTCGGGAGAACCTGCGCCGCGGTGTTTATGTAGTAAACGTTCCGTATGCCGAGCCTTTTGGTCTCCTCCAGTGCGGTGATGACGACGTTGGTGCTCTTTTCCACGGCCACGAAATCGACGCCGGGCTCCCTTTGCGCGCTTTCCAGAACGAATTTCCCTTTCCCGCAGCCTATCTCAAGCCTTCTTTCCGCGCATCTTCCGAAAATCGCGTCAAAATCCAGCGGGTCCCTCATCCCGGCCGAGACCTTCATGTTCTTGTTTTCGAGGTCCATGGGAAGGCATATGTCGAGGCAGGCTTCCAGTCTTTCGTCAAGGTGCGGTTTTCTGCGCATTCTCATAAGCTTTTCCTTAAAAATACGGCCGGACGTCAGCCCGGCCGCTCTTGGTTTCTTAAATCACTCTTTTTCCTGAGCCGCTCTGTCCTTGATTATCTTGTCCGCGAGCTGGGGAGCGACTTCCTCGTATCTCACGAAGGTGCTGACAAATTTCCCTCTGCCCTGCGTGAACGAACGAAGGTCGGTCGCGTACTTCAGAACCTCGCTCTGGGGGCATTCCGCGGTGACGCGGGTTGTCTTCCCCTGGGTCTCGTTTCCGAGTATTCTGCCGCGGCGCTTGGAGATGTCGCCCATGACGGCGCCGAGGAAGTCGGACGGAATGTCTATGTCGAGCTGCACGATGGGTTCCAAAAGCACGGGTCCCGCTTTGGGTATGCCGTCTTTAAACGCGAGGTACGCGGCCTGTTTGAACGCCATTTCGGACGAGTCGACGGGATGGTATTTGCCGTCGAAAAGAACCGCCCTGACGCCCGTCACGGGGTATCCGGCGAGAACGCCCTTCGGCATGCACTCGCGAAGACCTTTTTCGACCGCGGGGAAATACTGCTTGGGGACGACGCCGCCCACGACTTCCTCACCGAACTCAAAGACGTCCTCTATCGGCTCGAAACGGATCTTCACGACGCCGTACTGTCCGTGTCCGCCGGACTGCTTCTTGTAGCTTCCGTCGCCTTCCGCGGTCTTCCTTATGGTCTCGCGGTAAGCCACTTTGGGGTCGGCCATGACGACGTCTATCTTGTTGTTGAGCTTTATCTTTTTTGAGATGAGGTCGAGCTGCACCTCGCCCTGCCCGGAGATGACCATCTCGGACGTCTCGTCGTTCTTCTCGACGAGGAACGTGTAGTCCTCCTCCATGACCTTTCTGAACGCCGCGAACATCTTGTCCTCGTCGTTTTTGTTGGCGGCAGTGACCGCCATGGAGATGTTGGGCTGGGGGAAGGCGATGGGGTCCACTTTCACGTTGAGGGTACCCGCGCAGAGGGTGTCGTTCGTGTTTGTGCTCGCGAGTTTGTTCACAGCCCCGATGTCGCCCGCGCAGAGCTCGCCGACGATTTCGCTCTTCTTTCCGCGGAGGACGAGAATCTGGCCTATTCTTTCCTCCTTCCCGGTCGTGGTGTTGAGCACGGCGCCGGGCTTAAGGGTCCCGCGGTAAACCTTTATGTAGTTGAGTTTGCCGGAGAACTGGTCGTACGCCGTTTTGAATATCTGGCCCACGAAGGCGTCGCCGTCCTCGCACTTTATCTCGACGGGGTTGCCGGAGGCAAGGTCCGTGGCGGATACCGTGCGTTCCGCAGCGGAGGGGACGAACTGGACGATGTAATCCAAAAGCGTGTCCACGCCTTTGTTCTGGAGCGCGGAGCCCGCCATGATTATCATCGTGCTGCAGCTGTGGATGCCGAGGCGTACGCCCTTCACTATCTCCTCCGAGGAAAGGGCCCCCTCCTCGAAGAACTTCTCCATGAGCTCCTCGTCGTTTTCCGCGGCGTTCTCGGTGAGTTTGGCGAGAAGGTCGTCCGTGGTCGCCTTGAGGTTTGCGGGGATTTCCGTTTCCTCCACGCCTTTCTGGGCGAACTTGTACGCCTTGTCCTCCATGATGCTCACGTACCCTTCCATCTTGTTGCCGTTCATTATGGGTTCCTGAACGGGTGCCGCGTTTGTGGGGAATTTTTCCATCAGGGCGTTCGTCGTGCCCACGTAGTTCGCGTTGTCCTTGTCCATTCCGTTGATGAATACGACGACGGGCTTTTTCGCCTTGAGGCAGTCCTCGATTATCGCCTCCGTGTCGGCGGGCACGTCGCCTATCGCGTCTATCACGACGACGGCGGCTTCCGCCGCGGAGAGGGCCGAGTTCCTCTCGCCTTCGAAATCATAGAATCCCGGCGTGTCGAGAAGATTGATTTTCACTCCTTTCCACGTGAGGTTGGCGATTGTCGCGTAAATCGACATCTGTCTCTGCTTTTCGATGTCGTCGTAGTCGCAGACCGTGGTGCCGTCCGCGGTTTTCCCGATTCTGTCTATCGCTCCCGCGTTGTATAGCATCGCCTCGCAGAGAGACGTTTTCCCGTCGCCGCTGTGCCCGACGACGGCAACGTTGCGAATGTCTTTTGCTGTTGTTGCCATTCCTTAATTCCCCTTAATTTTCTTTCTGGTCAAAACACCTTGTCCATTATAAGATAAAGTTAAAACCTTTTGCAATTAAAATTTTGTCATTTGACGAAAAATTTGGGGCGTGAGAAAATTCCCGCCGTCCGCGTCCGCACCGTTTTCAGGATGAGCCCGGAAGGCTCAGTTCAACCACGCTCCGCAGTTCCTCGTCGCCCCTCGTGACGCTCCAACCCGCCTTGACAATCCGGCATCCGTCTTCTTCCGTGAGGCCCCTGTCGTGGATGCACGTCTCCCCATCCGGCCAGACGAGGGTCGCGACGGTCAGTTTGAGAACCTCGCCCGTTCTTCCGTTCATGACGGATTTCTGCATGATGCCCTTGCCATATGTGCGCTCGTTTTTGTCTTCCTTGCCGAACATTTCGAGATACTCCCGGGGATAAGAAGAGATGAAGACGTCTTCGTACTCCACAAAGCCGTAGGATATGAGCATTCCGAGAAGCGCCTCCGACGCGCTCGCCGTGCTGTTGTTCGCCAAGACATATATCGTCGTGTCGTCGCTCACCCTGACGTCCGGGCCGTCATCCGGTTTCACGGGCAAATATACCGTTTCGTCCTCCGTGTACGACGTGCCTTCCCTGTATTCGGCATAGGTGACCGGATCGTCGTCGCCGATGAAGTAGGACGCCATTCCCTGCAGCACGGACATGTATCCGCCGCCGTTGTTTCTGATGTCCAGATATATCGTGTCATACTCGAGTTCGTAGAACTTTTCCAGCATCATCCCGAGTTCCGCGTCGGCGTTTCCGTAAAACTCCAGAATCTGTATGTACGCAGAATTGTCCGGGAGATATTCTATCGCGTCCGATGCGCACTCGACGACGGAGGGCTCGTAATCGTCGTCGTATTCAATGGAATATCCCGTCTCGTTTGTGTACATGAAGACGTAGCTCGCGGTGTACGCGGCTTTTCTCATGGTCAGAGTGCCGCTGTCCTTCGTATAAATATAGACATCGGTGTCCGTGCCGTATCCGGCGAGCGTTTCGATGAGGTCCGAGGCGCCCCCGACTTCGTGCCAGTTGCCGAAATTGCCGTAAGCCGTAATCTGTTCGACGATGTCGCCCTTTCTGAGCCCCGCCTTGTACGCGGGGCTGTCGCCGTACACCTCGTTCACGAGCGCGCCTCCGTCAGGCCAGTCGCTGACGGCGATTCCTATCCCCGACTTGATCCCGGCATTGGAGTAGTAAACGGACATATATTCGTCGTACGTGTAGTATTCGGAATACTGGTCGAGGAGTCCCACCATTTCCTCGATGGACGTGTTCCTGTAATCGATGTCCCCGACGTCCTCGTAGTAGTAATTCTGTATGGTCTCCGCGACCCATTTTTGCGAGGAAGTGGAGTTTTCGTCGCCCGTGCATATGGCGAGAACGCCGACGCCCAGCACGAGCGCGACTACCAAGACTATGGCGACCACGGTAAGGGTTCTTTTCGCCCATTTAGGCATCTTCCGTATCCTCCTCGAAATTTCTCCGTCTCATTATATCCGAATGAGTCGCCGCGCGCAACAAAATACCGGCGACAAGAAATGCCGCCCTGTCGAAAAAAAATTTGTTCTACGCCGAAACATACACCGCAAAACGGGGATACGACCGTTTGACGGCCGTATATGCCGCGGGGAATACGAAAAACGGCGAGTTTCGGTGGCCGGAACGGCCGCGGATTCGACGTGTTAATGTATAATTTTAGTTCATTACATTCTTGACACACCGAAACTTTTGTATTAAAATACTTTCGTATCAACGTATACAATATTTAAAGAACGCGGTCTTTCCACCCCAACCCGGCCGGAAGACGGACTATAAATTCGGAGATCCTTTTATGGAAAAGATGTCAGCGAAAAGGGACTTTAAAAGAATAAGCCCGGGCATGGTCACATACGTGATCGTCATGATCTGCCTGCTTGCGGGATTTTTCCTGCCCTGGTTCACCAACTATACAGCCGACGGCGACAACGCGATGATGCTGCAGCTCATTCCCGAGGCCGTCAACAAAGCGTTCGGCACGAGCATAGAAATATCCGGAAGCTTCTTCATACAGGGCGCGATGATTTTCTCGCAGGACGCCTTCGCGGTGAGCGCGAACCTCATTGCCCTGGCCATACTGCTCTACGCTCTCGTGACGTTCCTCGGACTCGTGGCGTTCATCCCCATAGGCGTCTGCACTTCGAAGCGCAGAAAGGGACTTTTGAGGGAAGGTGCCGAGCCCCTCGCGGTGACCGGGTGGATGTACATAATTGAGACTCTGTCTCTTCTGGTCATAGCTTTCTATCTTCTTACGAAATATTACATGTCCGAGGCGATATTCGATTCGTCCGACCTGGTCGCCATAGACCTTCTCATGATATGCGTCTTCGCCGTCATATGGATAATGTATTTCGTGCAGTGCATCTACTACAAGAGCCAGTCCGGCTCCGGAGTCATCAAGACAATCCTGAGCCTTCTCGCGATAGTGGCGCTCGCTCTTACGATGTTCTGTGCGTCGAACGGCGGTGACTTCAACGGAATAACGTTTTCCGGAATAGACAAACTCGCGGAAAACAGTCTACACGGCAAAGTCGGATTCATCGAAGGGCTTTCCGGGTTCGACCTCGTCGAGAGCATGGCCGTGACCGGCGCGTTCAAGGATGCCGGTGCGGACGTCGCCTACTACTTCGCTTTCGTCACGATGATCCTCATAATGTTCAACTTCCTGTGCGACATCTGGGGACTCGGAACGCACGCCACGAAGGGCGGAAAGATTTTCGGAATAATAAGATACGCGCTTGAGCTCGCCTGCGCCGTAGTGACCTGCATTATCATCGCGGCGAAGGACGACACCGTAATCAAAATGGGAATCGCGATCTACGGGATAATAATCGTCGCACTTATCCAGCTCATCCTCGACATATCGAGACTCGCGGCAAAAAGGCCCGAGCCCGTGCTCAAGTCCGCGAAACCCGTCAAGGAAACGGAGAAGCCCGCTCCCGTGGAAGCCAAAATCGTCAAAGAATACTCCGCGCCCGTGGCGCCCGACGGATTCTACGACGTGGCCGCTCCCGTCGCCGCGCTTCCCCCGGTATACACCAGGGCATACGAGTATGAGGACGACGCATTCATCAGGACGCTGACGGCCACCGAGAGAAGCGAATTCTACGCGCTTTTCATTGATAAGGTGAAAGGGAACTTCTACTACCTCCCCGAATACAGAATCGGCGGGGACAACAGGGAGTTCTTCAGCGAGCTCTTCATCCGCCTCGGGAACGTCATGGACGTCATGTCGAGACAGCTCATGAGCAAAGTATATCAGTGGGCCGGAAGGCTTGACTGACGAAAAATTCAACAGATAAAAAACGGCACCCTCCCGGGGTGCTTTTTTTTGACATTTTTTTTACTTCGTTATTTTTATGAGGACCGAAACCGTGTTCTCCGTCACCGCTATGTTCCCGCCGCAGAATCTCTGCACGATGTAAAGGCCCCTCCCCTTCTCCTCGTAGACGTCGGGAAGATATATGTCGGAGATGAGGGCGGGACTGCCGCCGGTCACTGCTATTCTCACGGCGTCGCCCCGCAGCTCGCCGTCGAAGGACGCCTCGTCGCCGCCGTGTCGGAACACGTTCGACAAAAGCTCGCACGCCACGAGGCGCGAACGGAACACCGCGTCGTCGCTTAAATTGCAGTCCGTAAGATGAGACGAAAATTCGCCTAGAATTTCGTCTATTTGCGATATGTCGGATATCTTGCGGCTTATCATGGCGACTTGTCTATCGCGGTCCTCATTTTGTCGAGGGCCCTTTTCTTGATTCGGGATACGTTCATCTGGTTTGTGCCGAGAGACTTCGCTATTTTGTCCTCGGACTGGTTTCCGTAGAAATACAGCTCTATGACCACTCTTTCCTCGGGAGTGAGTTTCTCCATCGCCCACCGCAGGAGATCCCTCGTTTCAAGGGCTTCGTAGTCGTCGCCGGGGTCTTGCACGTAATCGAGTTCGGTCTCGTTCCCGTCGTCGCTCACCGGGTCGGAAAGACTTTTCACGGGCCTCGTGTATTCCAAAACCTCAAGAACGGATTCTTCCGTGAGACCCAGATCCTCGGCCATTATCCTGACGGTGGGCTCCTTTTCGTGTTCGCTTATGTATCTTTCCCTGTACGCCTTTACCTTGGGCGCTATTTCCTTCACGCTTCTCGGAACGTCCCCGTATATCTGGCGGAACGAATTTTTGAGCCCCTGCTTTATGGTCGTTCTGAAGTATGCCTCGACGGTCGTCGGCCGGCTCATGTCGAAGTTTTTCACCGCGGAAAGCAGAAGCTCGTACGCCGCCATCCTGATGTCCTGCTCATGCGGCGTGCCCTTCAGATTCCGGGTGTACGAATCTATGAGGTATTTATATCCCTCCGCGAGTCTGTCGAACGCTTTCTGGTCCCCTCTCTCGCGCCAGGCCGTTATGTACTCCCTTGCCTCTTCTTCCGTGATTCTGTTTTCCTGTTTCCTCGCTTCTTCCGCCGCCATCCTCACGATTTCTCCCGCATCTTCGTTCGTCCGAAAACTTCCCGCAGGTTCAGGCCCGCAGACCTCACCGTCATCAGAGCCTGAGGACGAGTTTCGTGACCGCGTCGCCCGTCTTCACGATATCCACGCCGGAAAGAAGCGCCGATATGAGGGTGGCGGACATGTCCGTGTCCCCTTCGTGAAGCTGACCGCCCAATCCCGTGACCTCGGCGCTCACGCCGCCTTCGCAGGAAAACTTTATCTCAGTCTCCCTGTTGCCGCAGTTTTTGAGCATGATGAGACTTTCGGTGACGCAGACCTTGAAATCGTCCATTGCCTCTATGTCCGTCTCCGCGAGCGTGCACACCGCCCCGGCCACAAGTCTCACGGCGGTGATGTACCTGTCGTCGGACAAATCGAACTTTACAGTCAAATCCTTCATTTCGTCACCTCAGGATATGTCGATTATAGTGTCGAGCGAGCATATTTTGAAAAGTTTCATTATGGGGGAACGGACGGAGACGAGCGACATGGAGTGCCCGTCGGCTTTGACCCTCTTTAAAATCTTCACGAAAGTTCCGAGCGTCGTGCTGTCTATGAACGTGAGATTCTCGCAGTCAAAAACGATGTCCTTCTTTCCCGCCTCGTACGTTTCCATGACTTTCGCAAAAAATTCGTCGCTCTCCGCGCAGTCTATCTCGCCCGTGAGCGATATGACGGCCTTTTCGCCGTTCTCTTTAAGTTCGATTTTCATTCTGTCTCCATAAAAAACGGTTGTTTCTTCTATCATTATAACACGACGTGCGGATTTTTAAACGGTTTTCGGGCAAATTTTTGAATTTGAGGCTCGCCCGCTTCCGCCCGGGGTGCGCCGCAAGGGCCCGCCGTTTGACACGGGGGGCAAAATATGGTATAATCGGTACAGCGAATCTCAAAAGGAGGTGCGAAAATGGACATCAACGAAGCGGATTTCATAGTCAAACATTCGTACAAAATCTCTCAGCTGACAAAACTCGCCCAGAAAAACAACAACATCGACAGCTCCCTTTACGAGAAGAACGACGTGAAGCGCGGACTTCGGGACAAAGACGGCAAGGGGGTTCTTTGCGGTCTCACGGAGATAAGCGAGGTCACCGCATGGGACAACGTCGACGGCGTCCGCACCCCGATTCCTGGAGTTCTTTGCTACCGCGGCTACAACGTCAAGGATCTCATCGCGAACTGCGAGGAGGAAAACAGGTTCGGTTTCGAGGAGACAACCTTCCTTCTCCTTTTCGGAAAACTGCCCACGAAGCAGGAACTTACCGATTTCAAGGACATTCTCTCCGACTTCAGGTCGCTTCCCAAAAACTTCGTCAGGGACGTGATAATGAAGTCGCCGAGCTCGGACATGATGAACATGCTCGCACGGTGCACCCTCAACCTTTACAGCTACGATCCCGACCCCGACAACACGTCTCTCAACAACGTGCTCCGTCAGAGTCTCCAGCTCATAGCGTCGTTCCCCATGCTGGCGGCGTACTCGTACAGGGCCTACAGGTACTACGACACCAACGACACCTCGCTCATCATTCACAAGCCCCAGAAAAATCTGTCAACGGCGGAAAACACGCTTCACATACTCCGCAAACACAACGACTACACGGACCTCGAGGCGAAGGTTTTGGACATATGTCTCATATTGCACGCGGACCACGGCGGCGGCAACGCCTCCACCTTCACGACGCACCTTTCCACGTCGACGGGCACCGACACGTACTCCTCCACATCAGCGTCCCTCGGGTCTCTAAAAGGGCCCAAACACGGCGGCGCGAACCTCAAGGTCATGCAGATGCTCGAGAACATAAAGGAGAACGTAAAAAGCTGGGACAGGGCGAAAGTACGCGCGTATCTCGAGAAGATTCTTGACAAAAAAGCCTTCGACAGATCGGGTCTCATATACGGGATGGGACACGCGGTGTACACCATATCCGATCCGAGAGCGGAGGTTCTCAAGGTCTACGCCGGAAAACTCGCCACGGAGAAAGGAAGAGAGGACGAGTTCGAGCTCTACAACACCGTCGCGGAAGTCGCGTCGGAGCTCATCACGAACCAGAAAGGCCTGGAAATCCCCTCGGCACCAAACGTCGATTTCTATTCCGGATTCGTATACTCCATGCTCAACCTTCCCACGGCCCTTTACACACCGTTCTTCGCAATGTCCAGGATATCCGGCTGGTGCGCGCACCGCATGGAGGAGATCGCCTCCGGCGGGAAGATAATCCGTCCCGCCTATATGTGCGTGCAGGACAGACGGGAGTACGTCCCTCTCGCCAAAAGATAATGCTCATAAAAAATCGTCCCCGGCCCGGCCGGGGATTTTTCTATTTGTTTTTTTCGGTTCTGCGCTTCATAAGGCTCAAAAACTCCGCGATGTAGTCTCCGTTTTCGCCCACCCTGTAATACACCGTGAGCGGAATCGTCAGAAGATTTCCGCGAGAGTCCCGCATGTCCACGTATTTCACGCCTTCCGACCAGGCGAGGGGGGAGTACGGCCCGAACGGCACCGGTCTGAACGCGCCGCCGCCCGAAATTTTTTCGGCCGCTTCGTCCTCGTCCTTAACGACCGTGATTTTCGCGCCCTCGCCGAGAAATCCGGCGTAGAAGCCGCGGGGTGCCGAGGCATCGTCCGAGCCGGCGACGAGAACGCACGCGTATCCGGAAAGATCAGACGGAGAAACGGAAACGAGGCCGGCCAGCGGGTCGGAGGAATTTATTTCGGCGACGCACGTGAGCTTACCTATTTCCTCTTCCGCGTAGCCTTCCGGCACAGTTCTCCCTCCGAAGGACAGATACACGTCGCTCTGTCTTTCCTCAAAATCGGCCTCCAGCGCGTGTATGGAGAGCGGTTTCACGTCTATGCTGCAGTTATGATAGAGCGACATGAACTCCGACACGGTTTTGTCGAGATCCCGTCCCGCGAAATCCTCCAGCACCGCGAGCGTTATGTCCACTTCCTTCGTCGCGACCGCTCTCGTCGCGTCCATGTATCTTCCGACGACGTTCAGAAGCTTGAGCCCTCCGTCGTAGAAGAACTTCCCCGCGGGCGTCAGGGAGAAACCCCTGTTGCTACGCACTATGAGCGACACTCCCAGCTCGTCTTCCAGACCCTGTATCTGCTGCGATATGGCCGACTGCGACACGTTGCATATCTTCGCCGCCTCGGTGAAGCTGTGACATTCCACAACCGTTATATATGATTTGATTTGCCGAAGGAACATTGAGTCTCCTTAATACACCTGTTTTTACGTTTTTGAATCTAAGTTTTTATTCCGCATAATGCCTAACATTCCGAAGAAGTATGCCGCACAAAAAATCTCGGCAGACTTACCGGCGCTGCCGTCTGAATCCACGGCGTTAATTTTACACTGATACGAATGGATTTACAACCATATCGCACACAAAAATCGACCCGCACGCTCAACCCGCGGTCTTCACCACACCGTAAAAGTTTTGCGCCGGCAAAAACCGACGCGGTGGCCGACATTTACGATCTTGGTCGTACTCGGAAAGCCGAAAACTGCCGGTCATAAACGGGAAAAACGGCTTTTTTTACGCAAAGCATGAAAAAGGGGGTTCGTCGCCCCCTTTCTTCGTGCCTATTCTTTCCCTACTCGTAATCCGCCATGTCTTTTTCGGCGAGTTTCAGCTTGCTGTCGAAGCTGAACGATATCTCGTATTC
>JAJQAK010000119.1:0-1646 GCA_021203845.1 Clostridia bacterium
GATAGATGTCGGCGTCAAGCCCCGAAATGACCGAGCTCACACCGTGAGACCATGCGGCCCTCAAGCCGTTTACGTTCCATGACACTATTCGCATATGTTCCCCCAATGAAATAGCTTCCCCATGTAAAAAATATCGGCAAGAACTCTCTCATCTCGCCGACTTGAATTCGTTTGTGACATTCGGGAAATCAAAGGCTACTGCGCCTTTGTAAGTTTTTGATAAAGCCTCATTAACTCGGCGACACAGATATTTTCGTTTCTGTATGCTTCGTCCCTTGGACCCCAGCCGTAAGCCACCGTGACCGCTTATCGTTTTCTTGATGTGGCTTTAAAAACTCAGGATAAAGATACATTGCCTCCCCGTACATTTCAGCAAACGTGGAATAAAGTTCACATTTTTGTTTCCAGATGGCTCCAAATTAGAAAAAAACCGAGGAAAAACACCCGTAACCCCCCGATTTTCTGGTGCTTGTGATCGGACTCGAACCGATATGGGATTGCTCCCGGTAGATTTTAAGTCTACTGCGTCTGCCAATTCCGCCACACAAGCAAGATTTTGATTGATTTTAGCTACAAAAGTTGCTCATTTACGTCGACAAATGTCATGGATTTAAAATTAACAAAGTTTTTTTGAATTCCTTTCAGTAGGAAAATTTTTAAATCTGTTGCGTCTGCCATTTCGCCACAGTCGCAAATATAAAAAATGACATCGGTTGGTAGGACAGACTGACTGGCAATAGATATGTAATCCGAATATGCCTGTCCTGCCGACATGTCATTTTGGAGGCGCCACCCGGAATTGAACCGGGGATCAGGATTTTGCAGACCCTTGCCTTACCGCTTGGCTATGACGCCAATTTTATTTGGCGGAAACACTTCTCATTCTAAGATGTTTCCTTTTTGTCAGTCGCGGGCAAATACGCATCCGTATTCCCGAAACAACGCTTAAATAATATAACAAAGAGTTTAACAAAAAGCAAGCATTTTGAATTGGGCTTTTCGTCCTTTAGAAACACGGAATGGGACAACCACACGTGAAACGGGCAACAGATTCAGATGCTGGTATCGTGTAACATGATACATTTGCTGTGTCGGGTCTCGCATGCAACTGTTCGTAAAACACAATCTTTTTTTGTATGTCTTGTCGCCAAAATCTCCTTTTCGCCCCGTTCGCCTTTACCGCAAAGAAAAAACACCATTCGGCATTTCACCAGATGATGTTTTCCCATGCTGTTTAGTACTCCAGCGAGTATTTGGAGCGGGAAACGGAACTTGAATCCGCGACCCCCACCTTGGCAAGGTGATGCTCTACCGCTGAGCTATTCCCGCAAAAACGCAACCTTGAAAAGAACTAAATCGTCTCCCTCGGTTGCGAACCCTGGTGGAAACAACAGGGTTCGAACCTGTGACCCTCTGCTTGTAGGGCAGACGCTCTCCCAGCTGAGCTATGCTTCCATCTGCCCTACATACTACCAAATTTTTTCCTTACTTGCAACCTATTTAACGCCTGTTTTTTATTTTTCTGGTAAACTTCCGTTTCGTATGACTAAAATTGTGCCAGTCACTTCAAAAATCTCTTTATGAGCTTCATCTTTTTATCCGTTATTGGCATATACCTTTGATTCATGTCTATCCGAGTTGACTTA
>JAJQAK010000119.1:1746-11032 GCA_021203845.1 Clostridia bacterium
TTGGCCTGCTTCTCGTCAAAGACCTCCGATATTATATCCTCCAGCACCGCGGCAACGTGCGGAGAGGATGACGAGGGTCTGAGAAGGACGGAGTTGCCCGCCGCCACGGCATCTACAAGCGGATCCAAAGAAAGAAGAAAAGGATAATTCCACGGAGCCATTATGAGGCAGCAACCAAGAGGAGTGGGTCTGATATAACTTTTTGCCGGGAAATTGGCTATACCTGTGCGAACCTTTCTTGTCTTGGAAAACTTCCCGACATGCTTTATCATAAACGAGATTTCACTCAGGACACCGCCGATCTCGCACATATAACTTTCTTCCCTGCTTTTGTTTAGATCCGCTTTCAAGGCGTCGCAAATGGCCATCTCGTGTTTTTTAATGCTTTGAGAAAGCCTGTCGAGACTTGCTATTCTGTCCTTTACAGGAGAGGGCGGACGGGATATTATTCCATCCTTTTGTCTCTTTATGAGGTCCGTAATTTCTTTCTCAGTCATGTTTGCACATCTCCTGGCCGGCTCTTTTATTTTGTCTATTTTACGAACAGTTAGAAACCTAATCTATAAAATCCGGTACTTGCATGTTGACCAATCGTCAGTAAAAATCTTCTTGCGCTACACATTGCAAACGAGGCGCTCTTATCGTCCATGATAATATTATAGGCTCGGATTGTATGTCTCCGGGCCTTATGTTTCATATGAAACATTCGTTATTTTTGTCTGTCGACTATATCCAATATTTCGGAAAGTCTTTCGAGATCGTCCTTGGAATAATAGTCTATGTATATTCTACCCTTTTTGTCGTTTCCGATAAGAGAGACCTTCGTGCGGAACGTCGCTCTCATCCTGTCCACAAGGGCTTTGAGTTCGATGGAGGCAAGAGCTCTCTTCTGCTGACGGCGAGCCTCTAGATCAGTCTCGGGCACGTTGTGTGCGCGAACTTTTTTCTCCAGCTCTCTGACGGACATGTCGGTTTTTATGACTTCCCTGGCAAAAGCAATCTGATCGTCGGGAGTCAATGGAACAAGAGTTCTCGCATGACCCGAGGTTAATTTCCCAGCCCTGACCAAATCGACGACATCAGGAGTAAGATTCAGAAGCCTCAAAGTGTTGGCAACAGCCGGCCGGGATTTGCCGATTCTCTCGGCAAGCTCGTCCTGTGTGAGACGATATTCCACCATAAGCTGCTTCATCGCCGAAGCGGCTTCTATGGGGTTTAAATCTTCTCTCTGAAGATTCTCTATAAGAGAAATCTCGTTTATTTCTTTTTCCGAATAACTTCTGACGACCGCAGGAATGGTCGTGAGCCCCGCAAGCGTGGCCGCACGGTATCTTCTTTCGCCCGCAATTATGAGATAAGTGCCGTCTTTGTTGTCGTTTATGACAATCGGCATTATAACCCCATGCTGCTTTATGGAGTCAGAAAGCTCCCGAAGTGCCTGCTCGTCGAAGTTTTTTCTGGGCTGGTTGGCGTTGACCGAAATATCTTTGAGGGGAATTTCGGCGGCATTTGCTCTTTCCTCCTCTGTATATGAAAAGACATCTTCACTGCCTTCAAACATATTGTCGTATGCCAGGGACGTGTCTTCGTGCAGACTGTCGAACCCTTTACCCAATCCTTTTGCCATTTTATTCTCTCTCCTGTGTCTGTTTGGACAAAAACTCTTCCGTAAGTGCCTTGTAGGCTCTCGCTCCAACGCATTTTGGATCATATGTTATAATGGGTTGACCGTAACTGGGGGCCTCGGCAAGCCGTATGTTTCTGGGGATTATAATCTCGTAAAGCTTCTCTTTGAAGAACTTCTTCAACTCCGTGGCTATCTGTTTGGAAATAAGTGCCCTGCCGTCGTACATGGTCAAGACAACACCTTCTATGAACAACCCCGGGTTGAGATGTTTTTTCACAAGCTGAACGGTGTTCATGAGCTGCGATACCCCTTCCATCGCATAATATTCGCTCTGTATGGGGATTATTATGGAGTCTGACGCGACCCATGCATTCATGGTCAGGATTCCGAGCGAGGGAGGACAATCCAGAAAAATATAATCGTAATCGCTCTTGACTTCTTCCAAAGCCGCGCGAAGGATCTTTTCTCTTTCTTTTTTATATACGAGGGAAACCTCCGCCCCGGAGAGATCGACGTTCGCCGGCATGATGTCGAGACCGCCGATTTCCGTAGGAAGGATGTTGTTTGAAGCCTTATCGCTTTCCGCGAGAACGGCGTTGACGGATTTTTTTAGGGACCCTTTGGAAAGACCGAGGCCAGTTGTGGCGTTTCCCTGGGAATCCATGTCAATTACAAGCACATGATATCCGAAACTGGCGCAGTACGCCGCCATATTGATGGCCGTCGTGGTCTTCCCAACTCCGCCCTTTTTGTTCGTGAAGGCAACAACTTTCGTCATGACTTACACCTAACCGTTCTGCTCGTATCTCTTAAACGGATTCCCGGCAAAGGCCTTTTCGTTCTCCTCCATGGCGGCAATGACTTCGGTATAGGACTTGCCTTCCATGAGCATGTCGACCTCCTCCGTGTAAATGGTCTCTTTCTCGATGAGAACACGGGTCATGTTGTCCAGGATGGGCCGGTTGTCTGTAAGGAATTTCTTTGCCCTTTCATACTGCGTGTCAACTATGGAGTGCATCTCCTCGTCTATGGCACGGGCTGTCTCCTCGCTGTATGCGTTGTGCGTTTCCATGTCTCTGCCAAGGAACACGGTCTGGGAATTGGAGCCATACGTCACAAGTCCGAGTCTCTCGCTCATGCCCCACTCGGTAACCATGCGCTTGGCCATGTCCGTTATACGCTCCAGGTCATTGCTGGCTCCGGTCGTTATGTCTTTTATAACGAGCTCCTCGGCCGCACGTCCGCCGAGAGCCATGCAGATGAAGTCCAGAATTTTCTGTCTGCTCATGTGGACATCGTCGTTGTCTGGGCGCGTCATGGTGTAGCCCGCGGCGTTGCCTCTCGGAATGATGGAAACCTCCTGCACGGGATCGCAATGCTCGCAGAGCCTGGCGATGATAGCATGACCCGACTCGTGATATGCCGTAATTCTCTTGTCGCTTTCCGTGACCACGCGGGACTTCTTCTGCGGTCCCATGAGAACCTTGTTCACGCCCTCATAAAGCTCCGTGTTGCCTATAAGCGTCTTATTGTTCCTTGCGGCCAGAATCGCGGCCTCGTTGAGAAGGTTCGCGAGATCCGCGCCGGAGAATCCGGCTGTAATCCTTGCGAGAGTTTTGAAGTTCACGTCTTCGGCAAGAGGTTTGTTGCGCGCATGTACCTTAAGAATCTGCTCCCTTCCTTTGACGTCGGGAAGATTCACATATACCTGCCTGTCGAATCTGCCCGGTCTCATGAGTGCGGGGTCGAGAATGTCCGCACGGTTGGTCGCGGCCATGACGATGACGCTTTCATTGGACTCGAACCCGTCCATCGCGACGAGAATCTGGTTTAGGGTCTGTTCTCTCTCGTCGTTGCCGCCGCCGAGACCAGCACCACGCTGACGTCCCACGGCGTCTATCTCGTCTATGAACACGATGCAGGGAGCACTCTTCTTCGCCATGTCGAAAAGGTCCCTGACTCTGGACGCCCCCATGCCGACGTACAGCTCGACGAAGTCAGACCCGGAGACCGAGAAGAACGGAACGCCCGCTTCGCCGGCCACGGCTTTAGCAAAGAGTGTCTTGCCGGTTCCCGGAGGTCCTACCAAAAGCACGCCTTTGGGGGTCTTTGCTCCGAGGTCGTTAAATTTTTTGGGGTTCTTGAGAAACTCCACAACTTCGGCAAGCTCCACTTTTTCCTCGTCTGCGCCCGCAACATCGGTAAAGCGCGTTTTGACGTTCGTGCTGACTTTCGCCTTGGATTTTCCAAAACTCATGTTCCTTCCGCCGCTCGACATGGAGGAACGTATCAGCAGCCAGAATATGATGACGATGACTATCATCGCAACTATCGATATTATCGTGGACCAGTAGCTGCCCGAATTTGGATTACTGAAAGTGAGACCTACGCCCATATTCATCCAGTACGATGCCAGGCTGTCCTCGTTGAGGGCGTCAGAGGAATAAAGCGACGGACCGTATGACTTGTACGTCCGGTAAAGACGTCCCGAGCTGTTGTACACATATCCGTAGAAGGCGTACTGATCTATCTCGACGTAGGCAATGTATTCGACTTCATTGTCATTTTTGTCATAAATTCTCTTTATGCCGTTATCGTCATTTATAATCGTAAAGCCTTCATAATCCGCTTCTGAAAGAATCCACCCGTTATAGGCAGCAACAGTAATCTGATTAGAATTATATTCCTCAGGATTAGGGTTCTCCACATACAAGGTGTTGCCTTCTTCGTCCGTGGTCTCAATGTAATACTTATTATAAAGCGTGCCGTATTCAACTCGTTTTACGAAGTCGTCGAAGTCCAGACTGGTGGTGGTGTTGAGGGTCGATACGATTATCGCAACCAAAATCGCAACGATTATTATAGCGATGACGACCCATAATATGATTTTGCCTCTTTTGCTCAAAACACAGCCTCCTTTTAAAGCCGTATTATTTTATGGTCAATGCGATAATTTTAACATACGGTCCATTTGATATCAAGTGATTTACCTTAAACACAGGCGCTTAACACGTATTTTTTACAATATTTTCACACAAAACCGCATCGCACCGGACAAAGAACAGCTTCGACAGCAAGTGACGTTCCAAAGGAAAAAACAGACGGAACACACAAAAATAATTTATTGCGCCAGGATAAAATCGCCTCGATTTCACTGTTTCATGTGAAACCAAATAAATAAAATTTGAAAGACATGTGTTTCACGTGAAACTTGAAACGCAAAAAACACTAATCAAGCGTCATAATGTGTTAACAAAACGGCGGAAGATTGTCAATCATGTGGAAAAAATGATGATATTTCAGTAAATACTTTTCCGACATGAATTCACAGAGTCTACTTGTCACGGTGAAAAAATCTTCCTGTTCATCGTATAAACGTGCAAAAATCAATCAAATCGTGACAAAATCAAAAAACAGCACTTAAATAAATTCATAACTTTAAAAAATAATTCCACCGCAAGATGACTCATTAGAAATTATTTATGTGGATTGGTGGATAAAAAGTCAATTATAATAGCAAAAAAATAAAACGGCTATGTTCAGAAAAACGAACATTACCGAATTTTATGATGAGCCGACTCACGTCAAAAACGTGAGACGCACTTTTAGACGGGAAAACTTCGTTTATATAACAAAATTTCAAAGAGGCTTCTTTCTTTCTTTCGATTTGCCTCTAGGGTATATTTCCGGAGTGGACGAAATCTTCTCCACGACAAGCATGTTCCGCAATCCTTTTCCCTGTGGAAGCTCGTATGAAACGACATCTACAATCTTGCCTCCCAATAACATGAGTGCGTTTCGTGCTCTGTCTGATTCATCAGAGACGTCTTTCCCCTTGTAGGCCAAAAATACGCCACCGACACGGACAAAAGGCAGAGTGAGCTCGCATAGTGAGTTCAGCGGGGCCACTGCTCTCGCCGTGACAACATCGTATCGCTCCCTGTGGATAAACTCCCCGGCGAGCAGTTCCGCGCGATCGTTAAAAATTTGTACACCGGAAAGTCCCAAACAGTCCACTAACGAGTTTAAAAAAGCGCATTTTTTACCGATACTTTCAACTAAAAAAACCTTCAAATCGGGACGAACGATTTTGAGCGGAACCCCGGGAAACCCGGCTCCGGACCCGATGTCCAGAATCCTTGCGCCCTC
The DNA here is from genome assembly GCA_021203845.1 of Clostridia bacterium. Lineage (GTDB taxonomy): Bacteria > Bacillota > Clostridia > Christensenellales > Borkfalkiaceae > Coproplasma. The sequence continues at coordinate 7,523 of JAJQAK010000119.1, forward strand.
CCCGATAAAACCTGCGCCTACACACGAATCCATAAAATGTTTTATGAACACATCGTCTCTTTCCGTGACGGACGTAAGATTATACTTGGCGTTTTCACCGACGAGATAGTCGTAATAAAGTTCAAACTCCCTTTTGTGAATTTCAGTAATTTCACGGATAACTTCTTTTACATTTATCTGCATAAAATAATCTTATCATTATTTTCCGTGTTTTTCAAATCATATGTTCAAATGTCCAAAACTTTTTCCACATACTGAAATCAATGTTTATAAAAACAAATATCCAATTAAAATTAATTCGTTTTTTCCGTGTTACGGAAAGACTTCAAAAAAATTTTATACCGAATCCCCATTTTCTTCTCTCCGTTCTTCACACAAAATTATCGCCTTACCCACGTTTCATTTGTACCATTGTACGTCGTATTTTCTTGCTTTATATAATATAGTTTGTTAATATATATGTATTGTTTATGTTCGACATAAAATATGCACATTTTCACAGCCGCCTAATAAGAACTATTGTTATTAAAAAAAATAATATAACATATTATCCTAAGTATCGAAGGAGGCCGGTTGATTTTTGAGGTGAAAAATGAAAGTTGTCTGTGACGGATTCAATTTGTCGGAAGCAGTGATGAGAGTGGTAAAGGCTTGTGCCACGAAAACTCCAGTTCCCGTGATGGAATGCATCAAAATTTCCGCCGAAAACGACGGTCTCACTTTGTCTGCGACGGACGGGGAAATTTCCATTACAAAAAAGGTAAAAGCCGAAATCATGGAAGAAGGAGAAGTGTGCGTACCTGGAAAGTTTTTCGCGGATTTTGTAAAAAAGCTCGAAGGAGAGGAGCTGACGCTGACTTCCACTGAAAGAAGGATGAGCATTTCGTATGGAAAGAACAAGAGCGACATTCAGACTCTTTCCGCCGAAGACTTTCCCGTCATTGACACGGACATAAACGAAAACTATTTCAAAGTGGACACGTTCCTTCTGAAAAAGGCAATAGAGGGGACGACATTCTGCTGTGCCACCGATGACAGCAGGCCCATTCTCAAGGGATGTCAGATTCTTCTGAAGGACGCATACGCCGATGTGACGTCGATAGACGGTTACAGGCTTGCCACATACCGGATGAAGATAAAGGAGTCTTCCGGTGAAAACGAGATTGTTTGTCCCGCCAGAACCCTGAACGAGATAAATAAACTCTTGGCCGGAGCCGACACCACGGTCTACATGCAGAAAAACCACATTCTCGTGAACACGGACGACACCACGGTGACGTCCAGGCTTTACACGGGTGACTTCATAAAGAAGGACAGCATAATTCCTGCGGACTGTGCCACGACCGTCATCTGCAGTAGGGAGGATCTCAAAATAAGCATAGAGAGGGCGTCCGTATACGTAAGGGGGGAGAAGAACTGTCTCATAATCTTCGACATATCGGATGGAAAACTCCAGATAACGTCCAATTCCGAGATAGGTATGGTGGACGAGACGATTCAGGCCGATGTTTCCGGAAAGGATCTCAAGATAGCCATGAACTCCCGTTACGTCATAGAGGCGATTTCAGTGATGGACGACGAAAAGGTTGAGATGAGATTCAACTCGATGATACAGCCGTTCACCATCCAGGGTGAGGAGAACAAGGATGCGCTGTATCTCATTTTACCGGTGCGCACGGGAAATAATGCTTGACTTTGATATTTGCTGAAAATTATAATAAAAAAACGGTGTCGCGTTTTTCGGCACGAATTTTGATCTTAATCTTTTGAGAGGAAATATATATGAAAAGGACGTACCAGCCCAAGAAGAAACACAGAGTTAAGGTACACGGGTTCAGACAGCGCATGAAGACTCAGGGCGGAAGAAACACGCTCAAAAGAAGACGTAACAAGGGCAGAAAGGTTCTGGCTCACGGCGAGCATACGTGACATATCAGCGAATAAAAAAACACGAACAGTATAAAAAGCTGTTCAAAAACGGTAAAAGAGCATATTCTTCATCGGTGACTATAGTTTACCGTCCGTCGAAAAACATGGAAATGGGCATAGCTCTTTCCAAGAAATACGGACACGCTGTCGTAAGAAACAGAATAAAGAGACTTCTTCGGGAGGCTTTCAGACAGACGCAGAACGCATTCCAGAAAAACTACAGCGTCATAATAATTCCCAAAATGTCCGAAAGCTACTCTTTGGAGGAATTCAAGAAGGGTCTCCTTACGTGTATAAGAAAGGTAAATTCGTGATAGAGAACAACGATACGAAGGCAATCAGGTATTTCTTTCACCACGTATACAAACCGATTCTGAAGATTATATGCATGCATCTCATAGCGTTCTATCAAAAACACCTGTCTCACCACACGTGTCTTTACACGCCGACATGCTCCGAATACACGATGAGAGCGATAAACAATCACGGCGTTCTGTTAGGAATACTCATGGGCACCTGGCGGATTTTGAGATGCAATCCCTTTTCCAAGGGCGGGTACGATCCCGTACCCGAAAACTTTTTCAAAGTAAGATGGGTTTTGTGACCCGGGATACAGTATGGAACTTTTGGCAAACGTGTCAATGGTCGTTACGGAATATCTTGTGAATGGCATCGCATCAATTCACATGAACTGGATCGGCCGTTTGATAAGATGGATAATAGAAGGCGTGGGCATAACGGGTCTCGGTGTAATGGTCTTTACGATCGCTCTAAAAACCATAACGCTCCCGCTCGACGTATATTCCCGAGTCAAACAGAAAAAACAGTCCCTCATAATGAAGGAAATGCGACCGCAGATGGAAAAGCTGCAAAAACAGTATGCGAACGACAAGACTATGTACAATCAGAAGGTCATGGAGTTGCAGAAAAGGAGCGGCTATTCCGTCATGTCGTCGTGTCTGCCGATGATTGTGTCCCTGGTCATATTCTTTATAGTGTTCGGCCAGTTCTCCGTGTACTCACAGTACGCGAACCTGGAATCATACAACGCGATGGTGCGGGAATACAATGCCACGGTGCAGCTTTATGTCTACGATGAAAATTACGACCCGGGAGGGGGAGTAGACTATTCCAATGGATTTTTGATTGTGTACAACGAGCAAAGGGGCGCGATAAACAATCAGCCTTTTTCTGGCCCCCTGTCGCCGAGTTCCGAGACGACGGACGAAAACGGCAATTTGGTAATAAACCAGCGAGTGGATTGGGACGAGGACGGCAGCGGACTTGACAAGGGATACGTGTCGTTCTACGTCGACTTCGATAAGTTTAAGGACGCATATTTAGAAGAATACGGAGAATACGTTTCGCTTCCGTATGATGAAAGTACCGCAAGCCAAACGGAAATGCTTGCCGCAGTGGATGAATTTGTGGAAGGCAAGGCCGCGGATGCCGTGGTCGATTATTACACGTCCAAGGAGGCGAGAAGGAAGACCAAGTTTCTTTGGGTCGGAAACATATGGTACCCCGACTCCATGCTCAACAAAGAGGTGCCTTCGTTCTCGAACTTCAAATCCACCATAT
>JAJQAK010000088.1:0-3635 GCA_021203845.1 Clostridia bacterium
TTTTTATTCCGGTTGGATTTTTTATTCCGGTTGGATTTTTTATTCCGGTTGGATTTTTTAACCTATTAATACCACTTTCTGCTAATTTTGTCAACAATTTCTTTCAAAACGGCCTCTTGAATACTTCAACCTTTCCATATCCGCTTCCACGACGCATCGCGGCGGCCTGAGCTAGCGAATCCGGTGCGTCATCATGCTTGTTTTTTCCGGTAAGCTTGAACGCATATACGTTCTGCATGAATAGCGAATATTCCTTACTCCTTTTTCCTTCTTCAAGAAAATACATCTCACGAATTTCGGGGGCACGGTCGAAAATTCGGGTTTCTTTCGCTGTATTGTTCGGCGCAGCTTTCGTTGTTACTCTCACTCCCTTGTCCAGCAGCTTTTCCACATCGTCCTTGTAGGCCATGGTCATCTTATTCGCTTCTATTTGAAGCCATGAAACATGCCACTTTTTTACTTTTTGTGCGATTTCCGGCTGTGTGACGGTCTTTTCGCCGTTGTTATAAATTACATCAGGAATATATACGCTTCCGTCCTCATATTCAACGCATATCGGCCCTGCCGTGTAATCTCCACCTCCGAACGCTGGGTCTACGGCCATGTATACTCTTATAATTTTATCACTATCTCTTATAATCTTATCACTATTAATCTTATCATCGTTAATCTTATCATCAAGCACCCCGTTGAAAAACCGCATATCCTCCGGTTCGAAAAGCGCTCCGGATCTCTCTATCGGTTGTTGCTGATACATCGCCATCCAGCTTGCGATATCGTTATTCCGCTCAAACGCAGCTCTGCGTTCCTTATAATACGCCGTATCGTACCCGACACCATACATATAATTAAAATTACTTTCCTCGTTTTCGTTTAATGCCGGAACGCTTATTACTTCATACCTTTTCTTTCCTAACCCGGATTCCGTATTTCCTTCCGCGTTTCCTATATCATAACCAATATTTTCAACCGTATCCAGCCTAACTCCAATCGGGTCCACCATGCTCCAGCGCGTTCCGCACCATAAAATCTTCGCCCCTTGCTTCGCCCTCGACAACAAATTATTATCCACCTTCGTCCATGCTGCGGCGAGACGGTCTTTATTTAAGGCTTCCTCAATTCCTCCGATCAGGTCGTCCGAGATGAGTATCCCGTTGCAGTCACACGCGCCGTTCAGCGTTCCGTACAGCGACCTGCACGTCAGCGAAGGATACCTTTTCTTCCGGTCCAGGTTCAACGTTTCATCCTTCGCGTTCGTTCCGACAAGCTTCGCTGTCGGAAATACGTCATGCCATTTATACGTATACGAATCCGTAAGCACTTCAAGAACACCGTTATAAAACGCCGTCGTAATAATATCCGAGTATGCGCTGTATAAATTCGAACTCTCCGTATTCCGTCCCATAAGCCATGCGATGTAAAACATCAGCGTGGTCGTTTTTCCACACCGCGGGGGCATGCTCAGGAACAACTCGTCAAGCTCGTCATTCGCAAGTTTCTGAAGCGCCTCAACATATTTCCTTAATTTCGCCCTTCTCGGCCCGTAGAACTGCTCCTCCGGCGGACGATCCCATTCCGCGTACAGCATGAAACTATCAAAATCATCGCGCGCGGCCATTCCCACAAGCCTGCGATGTATTTCGTATAATTCCACGACGTTTTTGCTTTTTCCCATTACTTTTTCTATCCGCGATGTCGCTCTCTTAATCATCTCGACATCACACCCAGCACTCAGCACGTCCGTATAATCCCGATATGCGGTTATGTCGTCCGTTTTCTCAATTACTTCCCATATTCTATTTAATAATTCCGTCTCCATCCTACACCTCAGCTAATTTCGCATACCACGTACTTCGCGATATTCCGAGCATTTCGCAGCCTTCCTTAACATTCATCCCGGAATCCCGCACCCTTTTTACTTCTTCGCGCGAAACTTTCTCCGGCCTGCCTTCCCGGTATCCGGGCTTTTCACGCGCGAGGGCTTTCCCCGCCTGCGTGCGTTCCAAAATTAAACTTCTTTCAAATTCCGCAAACGCCAGCATCATGGTCGTCACTATCTTTCCCGTCGGCGATCCGTCGAATATTCCCATATTCAGGACATGCACCGTAACTCCCGCGCCGTCCAGGATTTCGATATATTCCAAGCCTTCTTTCACGCTGCGGCAGAACCGATCCAATTTCGTTACCACAAGTATGTCATCCGCGTCCAACGTTCTCATAAGCCAATTAAACATCGGCCTGTCCTTGCTCGCTCCGCTGTATGCTTCTTTCACAAGTTCTGCGTTCGGGTACGCGTTTATGATTTGCACGGCCTGATCTTCGAAGCTGTTCCCGTCCCGTGCCTGTGTTTTCGTTGATACCCGACAATATCCGTAAACCATCTCACTCACCCTCCCGTACCTGATTCACCACTACACTCCCTTCTTTCCGGTGTCCTCCCGTCACAGGTTGGAAAACTACCTCATACCCCAACACATTCAACATCTCAACCGCCTTGTCAAACGAAAGATTGTCGTATGACAGACGGGAACCCACATCGCTCGCTCTTTTCATCCCCAACGCCATTGCCATTGTCCTTTGTGTGCATTTCTGCTCCTTCATGATTTTTGAAATTGCTTTTGTGACTGTCATTTTTCGAAACCTCCAATTTATTAAGTGATTATAATATAACATATATATTTAAATATGTCAAGGGAGCTTTTGAGACTTTTTTGTTTTTTGGGTGGTTGAGGGACTAACCCGCGCGCTCGCCGGCTTCGCTGTTCCCCCTTATCCCTGCCGAATTTGACAACCAGCAACTAGAAGGCCAATCAGCAAACGCGCTCTTGCGTTTGGTTGTCTAAAAAGTGTTGAGTTTGTGGACATATAAAAAAACTTAAAAATATCTAAAAAAGGGGTTGACAAACTTAAATATATATAGTATAATACTAACATAGACAAGAGGAAAGCAAGACCCGGGCCGGGTAGACCCGGGCCGCCCGGCGGGCGCCGGGCGTGAACCTTGACAAGTAAATAGTAACTCAAGTTTTACGGGCTCCGTGGTATACGGGCGGGGCAAAAAAAGTACCGTATACAGATACCGCCGGGGACTAATAGCCGGCGGGGTTGAAACTCCAAACAAGCAAGCAACCACCAAAGACCAAACCGGCTTGAATTTAGGTTAGCGCTAAACCTAACCGCAAAGCGGGAAAAGCGGCACATGCAACAGGGAGCCGGAACCGCCTGTAATAGTAGAGCAGAAAAAGTAATTGATAAGATCGGAATGGTACAAGCCACAGGATTCTAAAGGGCACTCCTACAGGAAAAAAAGCCCTATTCCAGCCGAAAGGCAAAAAATTAAAAAAGGAGAATTTAATCATGAATTTTACAGACAAATTTGTACACGCGGCATTTAGCCGGGAAAAAGTGGAAAGTGTTTTAGTGTACTTCAAGGGAAATCATCATTCGGGATTATTTCCAAAAAAATTAGCGTTTACAGAAATGATTTATGACCCAACAGTGCAATTTATAGCAGATGCAGAAACCGGAGAAATTATTTGGCCGGAAATTTAAGCCGAAACAATCCCACAAGGGATTGTCTACCGGGAACGGTCACCCGGTACTGACGAGGTAGACCACACATTATAAAAATTTTT
>JAJQAK010000088.1:3735-6476 GCA_021203845.1 Clostridia bacterium
TAACCCGGCGCGGCGGGTATAAACAGGCACACAGGCCGCGCGCGTGGCCCCGGATTCCGGGGCCGGGTGTATCACTAAAAAAGGGGGGTATTTATGAGATGCTTTGAAATTCACTATTACACATTTCCAAATGATTGGGAAGAAGAAGAAATTATTTACCGAAACACACGCGCCGACGCCAAAAAACACGCAAGGAAACAAGAGTACAATAAATTCACTGTAAAGGAGATTTTTTAAAATGACAAGACAAGAATACACAGCCAACTTTTCCGGCGAGCGTTGCAAGAAAGCGCTGAAAGCGGGACTTATAACACTTGATGAGGCGGCCCGCATTATGGCAAGGGAAGAGATTGAAGCAGCCGCGGAGGCCACCGCGGAGGGACTGAAAGAAATTTTGATGAAACCATCAGAGGGCCAACGGATCGCAAAAATCGGAAAAATTTTACAAAACTTTGAAAATAAAGAGTTTTGCCTGATTTACAAAGCGGAGGAGGCGCTAGAAAATGAATCTTGAAAAAATCGCAGCTGAACTTCTGGATTTGCAACGCCTGATAGCAGAGGCGGAGGAGGAGGCGGAAACGCTGAAAAACCAACTCAAACAAGCACTCGGTGACAAGGAAGAGATGCGGGCCGGCGCGTATAAAATCAGCTGGAAGATCGTAAAAAGCAACCGCCTGGACGGAAAAGCACTGAAACAAGACCTACCAGACATAGCGGAGCGGTATACGCGGGAAACAACGGCGCGGAGATTTACAGTAAAGTAAAGCCGAAACCGCCCGGAAGGGCGGTCTGGAACAGGGCAGCAACCTTTCCACTGATGAGGCAAGCCATATATAATAATTTGGAGGTTTTTGATTATGACGAATGAAACTACAATCCTTGCAGCGCTTAACCGCGGAGATGTAAAGGCGGCACAACGCTATCTTACCGAAAATATTCGGGAAGAGGCGGCAAAAAAATCTGGAGCAAAATCTTCAGAGATCGCAATCATGAAAAGGATTGCGAGGGAATACGAAAAAAGAAGAAATTCTGAATTTCAGGTGCAAAAAGTGAAATTTGAAGATCGTATATATTATATGTTGTGCGACGGCGTAAAACTTTTTTTGTCTGAAAACTCATACGGTTATGAAATTGCAGACCACGAACTTTTAAACTTAAAAAGGACTATTCCACACTGGAAGGAGTGGACTTGCAGGACACTGGACCGGGAAAAAGCCGCCGTTGTAAAAGCGGAAAACAAAATAAACAAGAATGACAAAAAAAGCGTTATTTACGAATTTTCCGACGGATTGCCTTTGGGAATAAATCCGGAATATTTGTTAGACGCAATGGATTTTACAGGAACAACAGAAGCTTGGGTTAACCCCGCCCCGCGTCAAAGGTGGGGAAACGCTGAACCAGTAAAATGTGTGGTGGATCCAGTTATTCTACACAACCCGGAAAATCACAGATTCGCTCTTGTATGTCCAGTAAATATTCAGAATTATATCACGCGGAAAGCGGCTTGACGCCGCTCCGCGGGAATAATATAATAAAAACGGAGGTAATAATCATGAAGAAAATCTACACAGCGGTGCTGCGCAGAACAAGCACGGAGGGCGAATACGCCTGGACAGAATCCACAGAATGCGAACGCGGAGAAGAATGGAACGGAGATATTGTTTCCTATCTGCTAAACGCAGCGGAGGACGAAGACGAAATGCAGGAAATGATCAACCGCCCCTACACCGGAGCAATTCACAACCTGCCGGAGGATGCGGTAATCTTGACCGCAGAAAACGGAGTCCCGGTTGAAATCTACTGGAGCGCAAAATGATGTTTACGGCATACAGCGCACGGAGGGCGGCGGCAACAAAGCCGCCCTCATTCCGTATGAAAAACAAATCCTACACAGCACCAGGCGGAGAATATCCGCGGTTATATGATGATATGCTCCATCAAAGTCACCTGCTGATCGCAGGCGCAACGGGAAGCGGAAAATCAGTACTGATAAACGGACTCATTCACGCAGCGCTATTCCGACATCCAGGCGAGGGTGAGAACAGAGCTAATTTTATACTTATAGATCCAAAAAGGACTGAGTTAATAGACTTTGCGGAGCTCCCGCATACAATTTTGTATGCGTCCGAACCGGATGAAATTCCAGGGGCGCTGCAAAAAGCAATGGACATAACGGAGGACCGTTTCAAACGAATGCAGAAAGACCGAGTAAAAAAGTATTCCGGCGGAGATGTATACATCATAATTGATGAGCTAGCGGACCTGATGACAACGCAGAAAAAAATGGTGGTCCCGTTGCTTCAACGGCTCTGCCAGCTTGGAAGAGCGGCTAATGTCCACGTGATAGCGGCAACGCAATGTCCGCTTGTAGAAATTATTCCGACGAAAATAAAGGTGAATTTTGATGCGCGTGTGGGCCTTCGGACAAGCTGCAAGCAGGATAGCCGGAACATCCTGGGCTTTACTGGATGTGAAGAGTTACCACGCTATGGCTACGGGTATTATATGCGTCCGGAAGATACGGAATTATATGAAATCCCGTATACATCAGAAGAGGAAATAGAAGAGCAGATTAAATGGTGGATGAATCAGATGTAACAACAACCCGTCCGGGAGAAAATCTCGGACGGGTATTTTTTTCGGTGGGTATTTTTTCGCATGGCGGAGCGGATGCATATCTTAGCGATTAGCGATTAGCGATTAGCGATTAGCGATTAGCGATTAGCGATTAGCGATTAGCG
>JAJQAK010000088.1:6576-10754 GCA_021203845.1 Clostridia bacterium
GATTAGCGATTAGCGATTAGCGATTAGCGATTAGCGATTAGCGATTAGCGATTAGATTTTCAGATTTTCGTGTTTTCGGATTTTTTATCCAGACGATTTTACCATTTTCAGCGATTATTAATACCTGCATTTTTAACCATATTCCCGCACCCATACCCGGTGGGGCAGGGCCCACCTATTCTCACATCATGACGCAAAAAACCATACTTTTTTAATCAATAAACTATACCAATAAACCATACTTTTTAATCAATAAACCACACTTTTTTTACCACTTACAACCACCATCATTTACCAATTAATTACATATAACTACCAATTCATTCCAAATCCATGTTATCTAAAGCGATTTGACCGCTTTCCTCCACTTCGCCTCCAAAAACACTGTTATTTTGGTCATTTTCCTCCACTTCGCCATTCAAATAACGCCTTTTTATCTCTTCAGCATCCACTTCTGGCGTTTGCGATTGAGGAATTACTACCTCGGTCTGATCCTTGTATCCAAACTGATTTTTGCCCAGAAAAATTCCAGTTACTGGATTAACTTTTCCGTGCATCATGTACATTTCCCAACGAATTTCTAGCGATTCGTAAGCATTTTTGATGACGTGTGTAACAGAACGGGGCAAATTTGCCTTATATCCATTCCCTCCAACTGCCGCATCATTCACGATAGCCCATAGCATTTTTCGACTCACTCCCAGCGCCATAGCGAGTCCTGCCACAGGTGGTTTTAAGCCGTAAGAAGCATACAAATCAAAGAAATCATCTATTCTGCCTTCAAGAAGTTCAGTATCCATGCAGTGCAAATCCGGCGGATGCTCTGCCATTTTTCTAAGTTCTTTCTCGATTGCCACATACTTAACCTCATCTTCTGGAATGAGATTATAACCTCCGTCCCCGATGACGGGGGAATTATGATACTTAGCCATATCACTTCAATCCTCTTTCGATTGCTGTTCTGCGCTCGACATCTCGTATCACGGAGTTTGATATCACGAAGTTTGGTGTCCGCGCCGAATAATAATCGATGACGGCTCCTCGAACATCCGGAGCAAACACAGACATGGCGGTCTGCGCTGCTCGATAATCGCGCTCATCAGCCTCAGAGCAAAATTCTGGAGGTTCATCTGGAAACTTTGAAAAGAACCTCAGGCAATGTCTGACATAGTCAGTGTAGTAATATTTCATATTTTAAAATGCCTCCATGTTGTAACACCTTGTAACACCCTTGTAACACGGGCAGGTGTTACACCTTTACACACATTGATTTTACTAACAAAACATATATTTTTATATTAAATATATATATATTTTTTTATATTGTAACACTGTAACACCCAAAATTAAAGGATACGTATAAAGAACAGGGGGTTATATAATATTATATATATAATCCATCGCAAATAGGTGTTACAAGTGTTACAAGTGTTACAACCTAGTATTCTCAAGGGCTCTCGGAATCGCTGATATGTTACATCCAGTGTTACAGGTGTTACAATCCCTCAAAAATGTTAATAAAATTGTGGAAAAACTAATCATCTGTGGATAACTCAAGGTGAATACAGCGTGTTACAGAACCGGAGATGCGAGTAGAGATAGAATACTTCCCGGTAGGTGATCTGATAAGGAAAGCCATGTTCTCCCAACCTTCTTTGACGGCATCGAACTCGAAGCCAGCATTCCGGAGGGTATTTTTCAGGACGGAATTAATGATATAGACGGATTGTCCTTCGATACGGCCATAGATCTGGTGGTTCCGAGAATCCTCCTTGAAATATAATTCATTAACGACCTCGAAATATAATTTATTAACGACGATCCATTCTGAAATATATTCGGCGGCCCTGGCTGATATATCGACCTCGACATCGGATTTCATAAACGGCATGATATTGTCTAGTGTAAGTGGTGGCTCGTCGGGAAAGAAGGCCTGGCGAGCTAGCTCATCGCCTGTGAGGATAAGGGCTGCTGCCATGGCCTGCTTCCCCGTAGAATCGCATGTTTCGCATAATTCACGATAGAAACCGTCGTAGAGTGTCTCAGGTGGATGAGATTTAACGAAGTCGATGTAGTGGTATCCTGCTACCCCATAATTAGTTTCGACCGCTGAGACGACTTCTGGGCCATTCTCGACGACGACGGTATTGCTTACTGGAATTTCGATCACGCGATTTTTTGCACCTGCGCCGGAATGGTCGCTCGTGCAAGGTTCCTCGCCTGTGAATATAAATGCGTTTTTCCAGACGCGCTGAGGGAGTTTTTCGTTATAATTCATCCTTCCGCGTTCGATACCTTCGGTGACGCGCATAATCAGGCGGTCATAGCCGAAGGTAGATTTAATAAGCTGGAGCTCGTCGCCTGCGAAGGGAATTGAATACAAGCCGCCGGCGGTAGTCATAAGGGCATTATCGGTCATATTCATCGTATAGGTAAGCTTACCAAGGCGAGGATTACCCCATATTGACATGGCAACCATCAACGCGACGGTTTTTCCGGTACCTGTTTTACCCCAGAGATGAAATATAAACGGCAGGGCGCCGCATAGTTCGATCAGGGGCGACGCAAAACTTGCCGCCATGGTCAACCGAAGGATCAAATTAGATCGGAGAGGCCGAATGGCGGCGATCCATGCGTCCAGCGTTCCAGAAGGTGATACGGCCCGAAACAACGCACGATTCTCAGCTTCCCCGTCGAAGATGATTTCCGTGTCGTATGGCATAAAAGATTTATTGTTGTTATTATTGTTGGTGTTGTTATTATTGTTGTTATTAGCGGAAGACGCGAGGGTAATCCATCCCAACCTGGAAACGGAAACGGCATGCGGAATTTTATCTGCGTTCATGGAAAAAATTTCCTGAATATAATCTACGAATTCGCGCGCCGTTGTAGTCGTAACGTCGATTCCGACGTTAGATAATTCCACGACCTTATTTCTGGAAGCCAGGACGTCGTTATTAAAGATTGCCGTCCGATACGTGTGATTATAAAGAAAATGCAGTTCCGTTTTATGGACGCCGGTATCGGCGTTTTCGATGTAGGCGGCAGGGATGATGGGCGTTGCCGAAACGAAAACCTCATCGTGATTTTTAGGAGTGGTGTAAGAAATTCCGCGTTCCGAAATATTCCATCGTCCCATATTCATGGTCTGCGAATGCAGCTTATGGAAGATTGGCTCATAAAAATTTTGGGTAGCCGGTTTGCGGTCCGGTTTGCGGCCGAAGGATGAGATGGCCTTCTCGATCGTAGAATTCCGATAATCGTCACGAAGCCATTTCTCACGCATCAGCGAGGATTGCCGAAACAGACGGTCGATTTCATCTGCGTTACCGTTTGTCCACCATGCGAGCATGTCACACAGCGCGAGATCCGCTTCCGAGTGTGAACCGTATTCTGAAATATTCCCATTGAATAATTTAAAAAATTTCTGGTTCTTAAGCGCGGTTTGCAATACGGCATCGGTATTTGTTGTATCGGTATTGTGGTGACGTTTCATAAACGCATCCAACACCGCAAGCAACTCGGCAGAACAATCCGGAAGATCATCGATATCCCCTGAAATTCGTTTCCCTGTATATGTAAGAAAGCGATTTGTCATCCCCGGAACATACACCTCGACGTGTGATTTTGGTGATTTGATATAATACACGGTTTTGTCGTAGAAGAATCCTGCAGGAACTGTGAAAAGAATGTGTATGCCGGTACCGGACGGGGAATATTCGACATAGATTTGTTTATTAAGCATGGAAATTATTTGGGTTGCTGTATCTGAAAATTTATTTTCCGAAGAAACGCATCCGTCAATATCCACGGCTGCCATGGCGTCCCTGTCCGGATCGGGGAAAATACCTATTCCAATTCCGTCATAATTATGCGGATGTCTGCAAATCGCGTCCTGCGCATCGCTGAGCGTGGAAAATGTGGACGGATCGTTAGACTTCCCACGATGTTCTGTTATTGGATTATACGGCACCTTGGTTGGTTTGCCGTTACGTGTGACATACCTCCACACACAGAAATTGTTGTTCATCAGCGTTCAACGCATTCCTTTCGTGTTTTATAACATTTTCGTGTTTTATAACATTTTCGTGTTTTATAACATCAACTTTTCTCCCATTCGTCTAAGTCTACACCGATCTCCTTCAGCTTCATCCGGGCCAGCCAGGGCATATCGCTGT
>JAJQAK010000082.1 GCA_021203845.1 Clostridia bacterium
TTCACTTCTCATTTGAGATGTATAAAACCTTCACTTCTCATTTGAGATGTATAAAGGTTATACTTCTCACATATGAAGCATAACCACTTGCCTTCAATTCGTCAAACTATATCTGTAGTATTCATGCCCCGTTCAAAGGGACTCGAGATATTCTTCCACATTGACGCAATGTACGCCGTTTTTGTCTGCCGTCTCACCGCGGTATACTATGTATCGTTCTGAAACATTTCCGAAAACCGATTCGATTTTTTGCCTCGCGTCGTCACTCAAACCAAACCCATCCGGGCAGATTTCGTCGCCGTATATTATTCTATATATCCCGCAACTCCCGACATCATCGTACCTCACGACCATGTCGACGCCGATATCGTCGGACTGCAAGACAGACACCGATATGTCAGAGCGCGCCCTCGCCGTTTCCAACAGAACTATGTCCTTCATCATGGCCTCGCGTATCCATTCAACAGTCTGGTCGGCAAGCGCTCTCTCTCCTCCGCAGAACAATATGCTGTCCGATATAAGTCTCTCCGTCAAATCTATCGCATACGAATACGCCACCCATGGTTGCGTAAACACGATTCGAGAGTCCTTTACGTTTAAATCCGACAAATTAACAACCTTTATTTCCTCGACAAAACCCATATAAAACAGCCAGTCCTCAATATCTGCCATAGTATCCTCAGATATCGGTGAACGATAAATGTCGGAATTAAGATTGTCTAGCATTTTCGATATGATGGAACGACAATCTCTGCATTCCTCGGACATATATTTGTGTTCAAGAAACTGCCCCACGGATTTGACGGATAAATTCTCCGCAAAGCGGCAAACTGCATTCATCAGCTGATTTTGCTCGTGCAAATCTTCCAAAAAGCCAAAATCTCCGTCTAATTTCCGATTACAGAGTGACGTTTCCAAATTTTTCGCAACGGCTCTGTTTACATAATTCTCCGTCGCTTCTTTATTGTACGGTAAGAGCAAGTTCCTAGATTTTACAATATCCGGGAACATGGTCCCGCCGCCACACATATACTCATCTATACTGCCTATGCCAAGAACATCCTTTGACTCACGATAGGGAATGTATGTCGTGTTCAAGAGCACACAACTATGCCATAACTCTCCGTTTTCTGTCAGCATAACACTCAGTGAATCCGAACCGGTAATAACAAACTTCAGTCCGTATCCGCCGAATAAATCCGAGAAAACACCCGCACCCGTAATAAAATCTTTCATTGCAGTGACATTGTCGACAAAGATATACTTGAAACCTAATCGCCTGAGCAGTCTCATGTCGCGATTCAAACGAACAAAATTGTCACTCGTCTTTATGCGCAGATATGCACTTCCTCCAAAGGACTCCTCATCCATTTCCGCAATTGTCTGAAGCATTATCGTTGTGTTCCCGGCGCCGCTCAACCCGCAGAGCAAAAAAACCTTATCTACGCAGTCCGATTGCAAATATTCCCTCACTCTTTCTACGGCGTCGCGCTTTTTCAAAAAAGCAAAATGACTTACAAGTTCAGAAAGCTCCTGACCTATAACGATGTCGGTCACGAAGTTTGTCGCATCCGTTGTAAACTCCCCCATATGAAACGGCTGAATTTTCTCCAGATCTTTCAATCTCTTCTCCAACTCGCGTCTTTTTATAATCTGTTTACGAACAGAGTCAACCGAATCACTGCTTACATATGTTTCCGTACACTCTTTGCCGATTTTGACTCGTCTGTAATAGTACTCCTTTCCATTGATGTTTTTTTTGACGATGTAACCCATCGGCAAATCCGCTATTTGGTTAAGTGTATCTTTAATTTTTGCGACAACGCGCTCGGAAAAATCTTCCGACGAGTATTCTACAGAATAATCCATAACTATCCTCCCACACAATATGTCTATGAAACACCCGTCGCCTATAGCGATTTAAGATACTCTTCCACATTCACATAATCGATACCGTCCACAAAAGCAGACTCTCCCCGATACAGAACGTACTTCCCCGTGATACGTCCGTAGGTCGATTCGATCTTACCACATACTTCTTCATTCATGAGATGTTTGTATTGTGCGGGTGAAATTTTGTCGCTGTGTTTTATTTCGTATAAAGCACATGCGGTCAAATTTCTGTCTGCAACTATCATGTCTATCTCGGCGTCGTTACCACTCCTATCGTATCTGTATTTCTGCACTTTCTTATCGGGGCAGGCATATGTTGTCTCCAGCAGAACAACTTCCTCCATCATCCGACCGAGAATATCGTTTAATATTCTTTCCTTGACTTTTGTCTTTTCCTCGCCAAGCGACTTGACGAATTTTTCATCGCCAAACAATGCGTCGATCAACGCCACAGCCTGAGCATATCGTAATCCCGGCTGCGTAATCAGAGTTATGCCTTCTTTTTCGCTTTTTTCCGCTTTATTGGTTATGGTACAATGCATACAGTCGAATTCATATATGAGCTCGAGGATACAAAGATACCGTCTTATCTCTTTTACATGTTCCTCGGATAATGGTACTTTGCGCTCGGGCTCGTTTAAGATATCCAATGATTTTCTTAGTTCGTCGTTGACGGAATTCTCGTCGATATATTCCAGAATATCAAGCGGATCCGTTCGATCGTTTCTAAGCTCACTCGCAGAAATCGAAAGGTCATGTGATTTGAAGTCCTTCCTTATAACATCAAGAGTGAACCTGTGATTTGTGTCCTCCACAACTCTGTTTATCACGCTCGTCAGCTCGCCTTGCCGATGCAGTTCCGCGAGTTTACCGAAGTTTTTTCCGCTCTCGAAATTTTCAAGAGAATGCTGTATATTTTTTGCTATGGATGTGTCCAAGTACTCGTCCAGAGCGGTCAATTCTCCAATCTTCTGTTCCGTATTGTAATATTCACCGCTGCGTGACATCGTTCCTCCGTAACGGATATATTCGTCGATGCCGTTCACACCGAGAACGAATTCAAATTCGCGATACGGAATGAACGATGTATGGACAAGAATACACCTGCCAAACAGTCCGTATCTGGAAGAAAAATTGAATCCGAGCGAATCCGAACCGGAAAAAACCACCTTCATACCGCACATGGCATGTATGTCAGACACGCGTCCCGCGTTGTCAATGAAATCCTTCATGAAAGTTGCTTCGTCAACGAAGATATATTTGAAACCCCGCTGTCTGAGTTCATTCAGGTCATCAACGAGGTTATTCATGGTGTCGCCGAGCTGAACACGGATATACGCCGTTTTTTTGAAACTTTCACTGTCCATGCCGGCGATCGTCTGCATCATAAGCGTGGATTTCCCCGTTCTTCTCAATCCGTAGAGAAGCAAAACCTTGCCGAACGTGTCCCCGTAAACAAACGACTTAATCTGTTCTATGCAATCTCTCGTCTTAAACGACAATACGGGACTTATGATGGAACGCAGAGAATCCCCGATGACGACGTCCATCTGATACTTTACTGGCGGCTCGCGCAGTTTCACCGCCTCATCCTGCGATGCGAGAGCGTTCAGCTCCTTTAAATTCTTTTCGAGCTGTTTGCGCCTCGCAATCTGGGCCTTCACAGTCTCGACGGATTCCGGGTCAATGGACAAATCCACATATTTGTCTCCCGCCTTTAGGCGCCTGTAGTAATACTCCTTCCCGTTCACTTTTTTTCTGACAAAATTCCCCTGCGGCAACCCGGCTATCTCTTCCTCAACCGCCTTTATTTCTTTTTCAAAATCAATTGCCATAAAACATTCCTCCGATTTTCAGATTCGATTATACACCCTTTGTTTGGATTGTCAAGTACAAAAAGTGATAAAAGTACAAAAATTTTATTCCAAAAAAAGCGCCCGCAACGGGCGCAGTTTCAGAAAAGGTCTTTTTTCAGCGGTACGGATTACAGGATGTCAACCTTCTCGCCGTTCAGCGCCTTGTTCATGCTCCTCACGGCGCAGAATTTTCCGCACATTGAGCACGTGTCGTCGAACTCCGGCGACCTGTCGGCCCTTATAGCCTTCGCGGTCTCGGGGTCTATAGCGCACTCCCACTGTTTGTCCCAGTCGAGGACGCGCCTCGCGTCGGCCATTCTGTCGTCTATGTCTCTCGCGCCCCTCACGCCTTTCGCGATGTCCGCTGCGTGGGCGGCTATCTTGCTCGCTATGATGCCCTGTTTTACGTCGTTCACGTTGGGAAGAGCGAGATGCTCCGCAGGGGTCACGTAGCAGAGGAACGCGCATCCGTTCATGGCGGCTATCGCTCCGCCTATGGCGGCGGTGATGTGGTCGTATCCCGGAGCGATGTCGGTGACGAGCGGTCCGAGGCAGTAGAACGGCGCGCCGCCACATATTGTCTGCTGCACCTGCATGTTCGCTGCGATCTGGTTCATGGGCACGTGTCCGGGCCCTTCGACTATCACCTGCACGTCCTTCGCCCAAGCGCGCTTGGTGAGCTCTCCGATTCTCACGAGTTCCTCAATCTGGCATACGTCCGTGGCGTCCGCGACGCAGCCCGGCCTGCAGGCGTCGCCCAAAGAGATGGTGACGTCGTACTCGCGGCAGATGTCCAAAATCTCGTCGAAGTACTCGTAGAACGGGTTCTCCTCGCCGGTCATGCACATCCACGCGAATATGAGAGAGCCTCCGCGGGAGACGATGTTCATCTTTCGGTCAAGCTTTCTTATCTGGTCTATGGTCTTCCTGGTTATCCCGCAGTGGAGCGTGACGAAGTCGACGCCGTCCTGCGCGTGAAGTCTCACGACGTCTATGAAGTCCTTCGCGGTGAGCGTGTCGAGGTCCCTCTGATAGTGTATCACGCTGTCGTACACGGGCACGGTCCCTATGAGCGCGGGGCACTCGTGCGTGAGTTTCTGACGGAACGGCTGCGTATTGCCGTGGGAAGACAAATCCATTATCGCCTCGGCGCCAAGATCTATGGCGCTCTGAACCTTCTTCATCTCTATGTCGTAGTCCTTGCAGTCCCTGGAAACGCCCAGATTGACGTTTATCTTGGTCCTCAGCATGGAGCCGACGCCCTCCGGGTCTATGCAAGTATGAAGTTTGTTCGCGGGGATGACGACTTTCCCGGACGCGACGAGCGGCATGAGCTCTTCGACGGTCATCTTCTCCTTTTTCGCGACGGTTTCAATCTCCTTCGTGACTATGCCGCGCTTCGCGGCGTCCATCTGGGTCGTATAGTTTCTTTCCATTTTTATGCCCTCTCTTTTTTTTACCAGGTGAAGTCCCCGGTCGGAATTTTATACATGTGATTCAAGGGGCCGCAGCCCTTTCCGAGATCCATTCTCGCCTCTATCGCGCCCGTGACGAAAGTTTTCGCCCTGTAGACCGCCCTGTCGAGAGTTACGCCGTACGACAGGTACGCCGCTATAGCTGCGGAGAGCGTGCAGCCCGTGCCGTGGGTGTTGGGGTTGTCGATCTTCTTGTACTCCATCCAAATCCCCCTGTTTTCGTAGAAGTAGTCGTTGGCGTTCTCCACGGTGTGCCCGCCCTTCAAAAGGACGGCGCAGCCGTATCTCGCGTAGAGCTCCTTGGCGGCGTTTTCCATGTCCTTTTTGCCGTTTATCTCCTTTCCCAAAAGCGCCTCGGCCTCAAGCCTGTTGGGCGTTATTATCCTCGCTATGGGGAAAAGATACTTCTTTGCGGCGTCCACGGCGTCTTTCTCGGTGAGCGTCGTCCCGCTCGAGGACACCATGACGGGGTCCACGACTATGTTTTTCGCGTTGTAGGACTTAAGCTTCGCCGATACCGTCTCCACGGCGGGCACCGAGCAGATCATCCCAGTTTTAACGGAGCTGGGGACTATGTCGCAAAAGACCGAGTCCATCTGTTTCGCTATGATGTCCAGCGGCACCTCGCACACCGCCTGCACGCCCATGGTGTTCTGCGCCGTCACCGCCGTTATGACCGACATCCCGTACATCCCGAGCGCGGTAATGGTCTTTATGTCCGCCTGTATCCCGGCTCCGCCGCACGAATCGCTCCCCGCAATAGTGAGCACTTTGTACATCTCAATATACCTCTCAGTTTTGTTTTCCGAATATTTCGTCGCAGACCTTCCTCAAAGAGGCCGCGTTTTTCTCTATGTCTCCCCCGCCGAAGATTCCGTCGCAAACCGCCACACCCTCGACGCCGGTGCCTTCCAGCTTGCGGACGTTATCTATGTTTATCCCGCCTATCGCCACAATCGGCACGGTGACGTACCGTCTTATCAGTTTAAGATAGTCAATCGTCATCCTCTCGGCGTCGCTTTTCGTGACCGACGGAAACATCGCCCCAACACCGAGATAGTCCGCTCCCGCCTCCTGCGCGCGTATCGCCGCCTTGACGGTCTTCGCCGTGGCCCCTATTATGAAGCCCTTCGGGGCCCTCCGCATCGTTTCCTCCACGCCTTCGTCCTCCGCTCCGAGATGTACCCCGTCCGCGTTTTCCAGGGCGAAGGATACGTAGTCGTTTATAATAAGCGGCACGCCCCGGCTCCCACATATTTCGCGTATTTCGGCCATGTAGGGCAAAAAGGCCGAAATGTCGCCCTTTTCCCTTATCTGCACGGCCGTGACGCCGCCCGCGACGGCCTTTCTGATTTTTTCCACCTGTTCTTCGGGCGTCCCTTTCCCGTCCGTCACCGCGTAAAGACGCAGCCAGTCAGTCCCTCTCATAGCTTTTTAGTGCCCTCACGTATTTCGGAATTTCTTCAAGCGGCATGGTCATGAGCGGCGAGCGCACGCAGACGCCCTGCGCGTAGCAGTCCATGACCTCCTTGACGTTTTCCGGTGTTATTCCGCCTATCGCGTACACGGGGATGTCGAGGGCCTTCACCGCCTTCTTTACGAGTTTGACCCCGCAGGGCTTGACGCCCGGCTTGCACGAGGTCTCAAAGACGTTCCCCACTATGACGTACCCCGCGCCGTAGTCCTCCGCGAGCTGCGCCTCCTTCATGCTGTGAACGGACACCCCCACCCTCGCCTCTTTGTAGAAAAGACTCGCGAGGTCGCTCCCCTGGGCGTCGCGTATGGTCTCAAAGGAGACGTGAATCTTTGTGTCCCTCACGGAGCTTTCTCCGTCCGAATACGTGTGCGTCAAAAATTCGCAGGGAGGATGTTTCGCGACTATTCTTTTGACGTCCCTCGCGAGTTCCTGGTACTCGGCCTCTGGAAGGTCCTTTTCCCTGAGTATCACCGCGTCGACGGATGACGCGATTTTGTCCATTCTCGTTAAAAAGTCGTCCGTGCACAGTTTCCTGTCCGTCACGCAGCAGACTATCATGTGTTTGTTAATTGACATCGATGTAATCGTTGAGAACCGGCTGCAGTCCCTCGTCCGAGATGTCGTCGTACATCTCTTTGAGCGACCTTCCGTCGTCTATCTCGAACTGTTCGTCCCCCGTGTTTTCTTCCGTCTTTCCCTCGTACTTGCTCTCGTGGTCGCCGACGCCCGTGGAGACGCCCGCGGAGACCTTGGTGGCCGCTATCTTGACTATGCCGTTGCGGAAAGCGGCGGACTCCCTCGAGGAGACCGTTATCCCCGCGAACGGCATGAAGATCCGGTACGCGCATAGTATCTGGCAAAGCTCTTTCTCCCCGACTCCCTGCGGGGATATCTTGTCGTTGTTGATAATCGGCCGGAGCCTCGGACACGAGAGCGAAATCTCCGCGCTCGGATACTTCCTTTGAAGGAAGTACGCGTGCAGCGCCGTCGCGAGGGCGTCGTGTCTGAAGTCGGACAGCCCGAGGAGGGCGGAAAACCCCACGCCCCTCATGCCGCCCATGAGGGCTCGCTCCTGCGCCTCGAAGCGGTACGGCCACACCCTTTTGTGGCCCAAAAGATGGAGCGTCTCGTATTTGTCCGTGTCGTATGTTTCCTGGAACACCGTGACGTAGTCGGCGCCGCACCCGTGAAGATACCGGTACTCGTCCGAGTTCACGGGGTATATCTCGAGACCGACGTTCTTGAAATACATTTTAGCGAGCCCGCAGGCCTCGCCTATGTATTCGACGGAGCTTTGCGAGCGCGACTCGCCCGTGAGGATGAGAACCTCCTCCATGCCGCTGTCCGCTATGACCTGCATCTCGTGCTCAATCTGCTCAGCGTCGAGCTTCATGCGCTTTATGTGGTTGTAGCAGTTGAACCCGCAGTAGATGCAGTAGTTCTCACAGTAGTTCGCGATGTATATCGGCGTGAAGATGTACACGGTGTTGCCGAAGTGCTTCCCGGTCTCGTCCCTCGCGCGCTCCGCCATTTTCTCGAGGAAGGGCGCGGCCGCGGGCGACAAAAGCGCCTTGAGGTCTTCTATCGTGCACCTGTCGTGCCGGAGTGCCGCCGCGACGTCCGCCGCCGTGTACGCGCCGGGCATATACGATCTGACCTCCGCCATGACCTTTTCCATGACGTCGGAAGGAATCCTTTCCATCCCCTCGGCGTACGCCATGTGGTCCGTGCGCGAGGAGGGGTCGGTTTCCAGCCTGTGCTTTTTTTCCAGCGCCGCCTTTGACAGAAATTCGCTGTCCACGAAGTATTCGTTGTCCATCCCGTCTCCCTTATCGTCAGTCGCGGAGAAATCCCGTAAGCGGGTCGGAGGAGTCTCCGCCGCGAGTGAGAACCCTCCCGAGTCCCGCAAGGTACGCCTTTCTCCCCGCGTCTATCGCGAGCGAAAAAGCTTTTGCCATCTTAGCGACGTCCCCCGCCGTCGCGAGAGCGGTGTTCGCCATTATGGCCGCCGCCCCCATCTCCATGGCCTCGCAGGCCTGCGAGGGCCGACCTATCCCTGCGTCCACTATCACGGGCAGGTCTGTCTCGTCTATGAGAATCTGTATGAACTCCCTCGCCGCGAGCCCTTTGTTTGAGCCTATCGGCGCCGCGAGCGGCATTACCGCCGCCGCCCCCGCTTCTTTGAGGTCCCTCGCGGCGTTGAGGTCGGGGAACATGTACGGGAGCACCACGAAGCCCTCGCCCGCCAATATCTCGGTTGCCTTTATGGTCTCCGCGTTGTCGGGAAGAAGATACTTCGTGTCCCTCATTATCTCAATTTTTACGAAGTCCCCGCAGCCTATCTCCCTCGCGAGCCTCGCTATCCTCACCGCCTCCTCGGCGTTCCTCGCGCCGGAGGTGTTGGGAAGGAGCGTCACGCCCTTTGGGATGTAGTCGAGGATGTTTCCGTTTTCACCCGTGTTCGTGCGCCTCACGGCGAGCGTTATTATTTCCGCCCCCGCGTACTTCACCGCCGCCTCGATAAGCTTAAGGGAGTATTTCCCCGAGCCAAGAATGAATCTCGAGCCGAACTCGTGCCCGCCGATTCTAAGTTTGTCCTCTTTTTCCATATGTCCCTCACAATTCGTCCCTTATTATCTCCAAAGCTTTGAGCGCCTCGTGCGCCGCGCATATCATGACCCTCGGGCCGTACAGCCCCTCCGAAGAAGACGTCGCTCCGTCGCCGCACATGAAAAATCTTTCCGTCACCTTTTTGGTCCGTATGTCGTTCCCGGGTTTAAGTCCCCCCATCCCCGTGGCCGACACGAGAAATTTATTTGGATAGGTCTCCAGAATTTTGTTCACGAAGGCCGCCTTTGACTCCGCCCTGTCGAGACACTCGACTATTATGTCCGCACGGAAAAGGTATGCGGTGTCGCCCGAAAGAAGGTCGCAAAAATGAATCTCCGTTTTGCAAAAAGGTGCGGCGCTTTCTATTATCCTTCCTATGACGTCCGTCTTTTTTTCGCCGACGTCGCCCGAAAGATACACCTGGCGCGATATGTCGGAAAGCCCGACATAATTATTGTCGGTTAAAATTAATGTCCCCAACCCGCATCTCGCGAGCATGAGGGAGACGTTTGAACCGAGCCCGCCGAGACCGCAGACCGCGACGGTGGCGCGTCCCAGCTTTTCCTGCATGCCCTTCCCCTGCTTTTGAGAGAGGGCCTCAGTGTACTCCTCCTCGGAAAACATCAGCCGCCTCCCACGAAGCTCACTATCTCCACGACGTCCCCGTCTTTGAACGCGGCCGCGGAATAGTCGGACTTTCTCACAATTTCTCCGTTCACCTCGACCGCGACGCGCGCCGCGTCGAAGCCGCAGTCTTTTAGATATCTTTCCACCGTGACGCCCGCGGCGTCCTTTTCTTCTCCGTTAATTTTAACCATTTTATCTCCGACAAACAAAACACGAAGGCATCGATAACACGCCTTCGTGGAAAAATCCGTATTCTCCCTACGTCGGCATTGCCCGAATCAGGTTGTTAGGGTATGGGGTTTAGACCCGTCTCTCAGCCCGTCCCACGGGCTCCCCTGCTGGTTATGTCATAATGGTACATCAAAAATCCGGCATTTGCAACAACCGTACGGCAAATACACGGGATTTCCGAAAGATTTTCAGGCTTTTTTAACGACCACCTTCTGCCCGCAGAAGGCTATTCCGTACTTGTCTATTTTTTCCACGCCGCGTTCCTTGAGATTTACGTCGTACCTTTTTCCCTCTATCTGTTTGAGGGCATTGTCCGCGGCGGCGTCCAGCTCATCCTCCGTTTTCCGGCGCTCCGTCTCGATTATTATCCCCGGAAGGCCTCTCTTCTGGTTCT
>JAJQAK010000092.1 GCA_021203845.1 Clostridia bacterium
TTCGCGAGAATCGGCACGCACACGACGAGGACCGTCAGTGCCAAAAATCCCAGGAACGTAAGCCAGCGGTATAGGTTCATCGGCTGGCTGTTTCGGAAGAGTATTATGAATCCCGCAAACGATATTACGAGCATGCACATTGCCTGGCAGTGCTCGGGGAACATGCCGAAAAGACTGTTTTCGTCACACGCAATTATGTACATCGCCATAACGGCGATTATAAGCGTAACTGCGCCCGACACCGCTCGCGACAGGACATGTGGCAGAAATTTACCCTCCACGCGGTTCGTGTTGGGCTGGAGCGACAGGAAGAACGTAGGTCCGCCCGTCACGAGGAGCTCGTAGAGGAGGAGGTTTTGCGTGTTGAAGATGTACTGGTGTCCCATGCAGATGCAGATGAGCGCGAGGATGGTCGTAAAGAGCGTCTTCGTGAGATAAACGGAGGCCGTGCTCTTTATGTTGTTTATGACTCGTCTCCCTTCCGCGACTATCTTCGGCATGGACGCGAAGTTGCTGTCCAGAAGAACCAGGTGACTGACGTTCGATGCAGCCTCCGAGCCGGACGCCAGGGCTATGGAACAGTCGCTCTCCCTCATCGCCAGAATGTCGTTCACGCCGTCGCCCGTCATGGCAACGGTGTTTCCGGCCGACTTCATGCTGCGGATAAGCACGGCCTTCTGCTCGGGCGTCACCCTTCCGAAGACGTTGTACTTGTTCGCGACGTTTTCGACTTCTTTGTCGTTCAGCCCCTCGAGGGAGATGAACTTGTCGGCGTTCGCTATGCCGGCGCGCTTCGCGACCTCCGACACTGTTATGGGGTTGTCGCCGCTTATGACCTTTACCTGGACGTCGTTGTCCTTGAACCACTTCAGCGTGGTTATGGCGTCGTCCCTTATGTTGTCCGCTATGGATATGATTGCGAGCGGCCTCATGCCGGAGGGGAGTTTCTCGCCGGATATCGACTGAGGCGAGTAAGCGAGAACGACCACGCGGAGTCCCATCTGCGCGTACTGCTTTACGATTCTCTCCACTTTCTGGGGATACGGCTTGAGAACGTACTCGGGCGCGCCTATGCAGAACGTCCCGTTCTCCGCGAATGTCACGGCGGAGAGTTTTCTCTTGGAGGAGAAGTGGATGCACTGCCTCGGTGTCAGCGCGTCGCTGTAGCCGAAATGGTTGTAAAGCGCTATGAAGGTCTGGTTGTTGTCCTCCAAAGCCTTCAGCATGCTCCCTATTACCTCGTCCAAAGAGTAGTCGTCTATTGTGTTTAGAATTATGCAGTCTTTGACCTGCATCCTCCCGTCGGTAATTGTTCCGGTCTTGTCGAGACAGAGGACGTTCACCCTCGCGAGCATCTCGAGGGAGTAAAGGTCCTGCACCATGGTGTTGTGTCGAGAAAGTCGTATGACGCCCATGGAGAGGGCGAGAGTCGTCAGCAAAATCATCCCGGATGGAATCATGCCGATGACGACGGCCGCGGTACGCTGCAGCGCGTTGTTAATCTGCGATGAGAAGATGAAACTCGATATTCCCGTCGGATCCCCCGACCTGTAGGTCATGATGAATATGCCTATCGCGATGGGGATTATGAGGACGCCTATTATCCTTATGATGAGTCTTGTCGACTTCATGAGCTCGGAGTTAGGCTTCTTGTACTTTTTTACCTTGGAAGAAAGCTTTGAGATGTATGTTTCGTCGCCGACCTTGTCGACACGGAACTTGCCGGTTCCGCTAGATATGTAGCTTCCGGCATAGAGCATGTCCCCGACGTTCTTTTTGACCGCCACGGACTCGCCCGTGAGAAGCGCCTCGTTCACTTCGACCGAGCCTTCCGCGAGAATGCAGTCGGCGGGTACCTGGCTTCCGAGCTCGAGCGCCAGAACGTCGTCCATGACGATGTCCGTCGTCGGAATTTCCACCACCTCGCCGTCGCGTATGACCTTGACGTTGTGGTGGGACATAATCTGCATTTTGTTGATGGTCTTTTTTGACCTTATCTCCCAGACAATCCCGAGGATTATGTTCGCGAGGGTTATGATGACCACGAGGTAGCTCGACCACGTGCTCGTGCCCGCGAGAATGAGGGCCACGGTCGCGAGAAGACAGAGAAGGTTGAAGAACGTGCAGAGATTCGCGAAGACTATTGACGCGTACGACCTCGAAGTTCCCACCCTGTTTTCGTTGAAAAGGAACTGTTTATACCTGGTCTCGACCTCTGCCTCGGTGAGCCCTTCGTTGAGCTTGGGCGTGAACCTGTCCACCTTGTGATTCACGGGTTTGCGTGAACGCTTGAACTTCTTTACTATGGCCTCTTTGTC
The DNA here is from genome assembly GCA_021203845.1 of Clostridia bacterium. Classification (GTDB taxonomy): domain Bacteria; phylum Bacillota; class Clostridia; order Christensenellales; family Borkfalkiaceae; genus Coproplasma. The sequence continues at coordinate 2,319 of JAJQAK010000092.1, forward strand.
GAAGGCGTACTCGGGCACTTCGAGAGGCTTTTCCATTCCGCCCTCTTCGTTGCGGAACATCGTGATCTGCGTTCCTTCGTCGACAGCGGAGTGCGTGGTGGTGCTGACGGACGAAAATGCGGGATGAGGCGCCGCATGCTCATTCTCTCCGTCGGCAAAGTCGTCCAACCCGTCGTCTTCCGGAAGGGCTATAGTGCCTTGCTCTTCTACGTCCACGCCTTCCGCGGAAGTTTCCGTGAGATCGGAAGTGGCCGCTTCCTGAACGGGCTCTTTTTTGACATTTTTTTTGCGCGTCTTCGCGGCGGGCTTTTTCTCTTCCGGTTCGGGTTCTTTTTCGTATTCTTCCGTCGTGGGTTTCGTGGGGTCGTCGCCCAGAATCTCGCTCAAAGACCTCGCGGGCGGATTGACCTCCGTCGTCTCGTCAACGGGCACGTCTATCTCGGGTATGTCCGCGGGTTTCGCTTTCTTGGGAGCTTTCTTTTTTGCTGTCGCGGGCACGGCCTTGGCGGGCTCCGTCTCCGCGCTGCCGCTTTCCTTTTCCGGAGCGGTCTCTTCGACGGGCGTCTCTGGAACCGGTTCAGACGCGGGTACGGCCGACTTTTTCGTAGTCTTAGAGTGGGGGGCTTTCGACGGAGCCTTCTTCACCGTCTCGTTCTCCCCGGACTGCGTGTCCGCTGCCGATTCTTCCGCGACCCCTTCCGCGTCTGTCGCTGCAGACGCTTCGGACTCTTTCTCCGCGGTTTTTTCGCCTTCGTTCTCTTTTTTGTTTTCTTCGTCGTCGCCGACTCTGAAGTGTATAGTGCTCATCTTACTCCGTCAGACACAAAATTTACATTTCTATTTTAACACATACGGCGTCTTATTACAACATCAAAAGGCAAAATATTTGCGTAAATCGGGGTATGGGGGGTATAATTGACGTAAACTCACACAAGGAACGTGCATAAATGATAGACATCAACCTCATAAGAACGGACAAAGAACTTGTCAAGGAAAACATCCGCAAAAAATTCCAGGACAAAAAGCTCCCCATGGTGGACGAGGCCTTCGACCTCGACGTAAAAAAGAGAGCCCTACAGAAAGAGGGGGACGAACTGAGAGCTTCCAGAAACGTGCTCGCAAAGCAGATAGGCGTCCTCATGAAGGAGAAGAAAACCTCCGAGGCCGAGGAGGCGAAGGCTCAGAGTAAGAGAAACAACGACAGGATTGCCGAAATAGAAAGGGAGGAGGCGGAGATTGACGAAAGGCTCAAAGCCTGCATGATGTCCATTCCCAACATAATAGCGGACGACGTGCCGCTCGGGCCCGACGAGACGCATAACGTGCAGGGCGAGATATTCATAGAGCCCAAAGACAAGGGCTTCGACGTGCCTTACCACGTGGACATACTCGAGTCGCTCGGCGGGATAGACTTGGACGCCGCGAGACGCACGAGCGGGAACGGATTTTACTACCTCACGGGAGACGTCGCGAGGCTTCATTCGGCGGTCTTGGCGTATGCCAGGGATTTCATGATAGGCAAGGGGTTCACGTACTGCATCCCTCCTTTCATGATACACTCGTCCGTCGTCTCCGGGGTTATGAGCTTCGAAGACATGGAAGGCATGATGTACAAGATAGAGGGAGAGGACCTCTACCTTATAGGCACGTCGGAGCACTCCATGATAGGCAGGTTCATGAACACCACTTTGGACGAGGCGAAGCTCCCCCAGACGCTTACGTCGTATTCCCCCTGCTTCCGCAAGGAGAAGGGTGCGCACGGCATAGAGGAGAGAGGAATATACAGGATACACCAATTCGAGAAACAGGAGATGATAGTCATCTGCAAGCCGGAGGACAGCGAGGAGTGGTACAACAAAATGTGGAACTACACCGTGGAGCTGTTCGTGTCCATGGAAATCCCCGTCCGCACGCTCATATGCTGTTCGGGGGACCTCGGCGATCTCAAATACAAGAGCGTCGACGTCGAGGCGTGGAGCCCCAGGCAGAAGAAATACTTCGAGGTGGGGTCGTGTTCCAATCTTACGGACGCGCAGGCGAGAAGACTTGGGATTCGCTACAAAAACAGCGAGACGGGAAAAAACGAGTTCTGCCACACGCTCAACAACACCGTGGTGGCTCCTCCGAGGATGCTCATAGCCTTTTTGGAAAACCACCTTCAGGCCGACGGCACGGTCTACATTCCGCCGGTCATCCGTCCGTACATGGGCGGGCAGGAAAAGCTCGTGCCCAAGGCGTAAACAAAAGATTCGACAAGGAGTAATCCTTGTTTTTTTATGTGGCGAGGTCTATGCTGCGCAAAAAAAAGACGGGGTTGTTTCCCGTCGATTTTTCAAGCCATTCGATCCCGTCATTTGTACAAATCCTCTCCGGAGACGAGTATGCCGGTGCAGCCCTGCTCGAATCCGTTTACGGACACAAAGCCGATGTTCTGTATTCGGAGGCCTTTGATTTTCATGATGTCTTCCGTTTCACGTCTTATCGTTTTTTCCATGAGCGTGTCGGAGTAGTATTTTGCTTCGTATATGTCGTAGCAGTCGATTCCTTTGTACGGTTCCTTTTTTACCGCGACGTCGTATTCTCCGCTTACCTTTTCAACCGGGTCGTCGAACCAGAATGTGCCGACAAGCACCGCGTCGCTGTATTCGCCGGCCTTCGCTTTGTTTCTGAAATATGTTCTGCATATTTCTTCGAATCTTCGTGACACGAAGTTTGTCACGGAGGGCGCGATAAATCTGTCGTAAAATCTGTCGGGCTCCATGCTTTCCAGTTTTGCATAGTTTGGGTAGATGTACGTGTAGTAAAATCTCAGAACGTTGTCGGAGATTTCGTAATATGCCTTTTTGGCATCGCCCGGCTTGTTTATGGGAAAGACTTTACGGATGATTTCGAGATTCAACGTCGTATCGAGAAGTTTCGTAAGCGTGGTGTCATAGTTCACGTGCGCGGCTTTTTTGAGCTCTGAGTATCTGCACTTGCCGTTTCCGAGCGTCTCCAGAATGGGCTCTATGTCGTCTTTCACGGTCGCCGATCCCGTCATGAGCAGCAGTGTGGTGTATGTGCGCGCCACACCGGTTTGCGAAAGATACAGGTCTATGATGTTTTCCTTCAGGGTTTTTGCCGGATCCACTGCCGTAGACAAAAACGGGGTTCCTCCGAACACGGAATAGAAGGCGACCTTATCGTAGGGGGAAAGATCCGGGTAGCACACGGAAGCCTCTTTGTAGTCCCACTGTTTCAGCTCCAAAAAGAGCGACGCCCTGCCGAACAGCGCGTTGTCGTACGTGCCAAGTTCTTTCATCATGCCGACGTCGGACCCCGAGAGAAAGAGACGTATGTTTTTGAGACGCCTGTCCGCAACGTTTTGGAACACACTGTCCACGAAGTGCGGCTCGCTTGATTTTTTAAGGAACGGGTATTCGTCGATGACGACGTTGATTGTCTCGTCGAAGCCGTTGAGATAGTGAAAAATGCGGTCGAAATCCGTGAGTTCTTCTTCGTCGAAGACGAGACCGCAGTCACGGAGCGTATTGAGAAACATCTTTACGTTATATCCCATCGTCCCGGTCGTGCACTCGAAAAATATCGTCCTGTCCGTGCTGTTTTTCAGCGCGTGCACAAGGAGCGCGGTTTTGCCGACCCGCCTCGTTCCGTAGACGATGACGAATGTACTTTGTTTTTTTAGTTCGTTTTTTATCAATTCGGTTTCTTTCTCTCTTCCCAGGAACATTTTTTACCTCGATTGTGGGCTGTACATAATACGCATTCTTGTCGGAATTGATAAGTCATACTACAGATTTGACTATTTTTATATGTTTACTATTTAATTGACTTGTAAAAAAAATTTACTACAATTATGACTAGTATAGTTTCTTTTTAGGACCATGTCAACGCCTTATACGATATATCTGCTTTTATGTTTCGGGATATAGTTTAAGACTGCTGATTTTAGTTGAAACGAGAACTAAATTTCCCGACTTTGATTTTATGTGCTGATTTGATAGACACGCGGTTAGATAGTCATTCCCGCCGAGTATGACGGGCTTCCGGTTGTTTCGATAGGCGCCGCGGCGTTTATATATTCGACACATATAACATCGGTTACAATAGCGGACTCCGTCACCGCGATAGGCAGCCAGGCCTTTCAGAACTGCACGTCCCTCGTGAGCATCACGATGGGCGACGGTGTGACGACGATAGAGTCGTCCGCGTTTTTGGGTTGCTCGGTTCTTGAGACCGTGACGATATCTTCTTCGTTGGAGTCGGTGGGCCAGTCCGCATTTGCGCAATGCGGGTCGATTAAGGGTGTGTACGTGACGGACGTTTCCGCATGGTGCGGAATTGATTTTTACGACTCCGATGCGAATCCGCTGTCCGTTGCGGGGAGCCTATACGTAAAAGGCGATCTTATGGCGGAACTTGAAATCCCGAGCGGCGTGACGGCGATAAATCCGTATGCCTTCTACGGCTGCTCGTCTTTGACGTCTGTAATCCTTCCTATTTCCGTGACGGAGATAGGGAGCAGCGCGTTCTCCAAATGATCATCCCTTGTTTCGATTAACGTCACAGATTCTGTGACGTCCATTGGAGGCAGCTCGTTCAGTGGGTGTACGTCCCTTGAAACGTTTACAATGCCCGATTCTGTGACATCTCTGGGCTACCAGGCGTTTTACGGATGCTCTGCCCTTTCCTCGGTTACGATAGGGGGCGGCATCACGTCGATAAGCTCGTATACGTTCAGCGGATGCACGTCGCTTGAGACGATAGTCATCCCGACTTCCGTGACGCAGATAAGAAGTTCGGCTTTCATAGGCTGCTCGTCTCTCGAGACTGTGTATTATTGCGGCGATTCGTCGGCCTGGTCCGATATCGACAAAGGAACGGACGTAGATGGCAGTTTAACATCGGCAAAGAAATATTATTACAGCGAAATAGAGCCGGACGGCGAGGGATTCTGGCATTTGGACGAAGACGGTGAGCCTACCGTCTGGGAAACGCAGGCAGACTGAATATACTCATACAACATAGACCGTCGGGAATTTCTCCGGCGGTTTTTCGCACACGGAATTTTTTTCCGTAACCTTGCGGCGGTATATTGCGTACGGGTCGTGTTTTGTGGTATACTTTCCGTATCGATGACTGTGAGGTTGTTCCTTTTTCAATGAATCTTCTTTTTTTCGACATAGAGTGCGCCAGCGTCACTGCGAGGTCGGCGAGAATATGCGCGTTCGGGTACGTGCTCTGCGATACCTCTTTTAACATTATAAAAAAAGAAGACATACTCATAAATCCGATGAGCGGATTCCATCTCACGGACAACAAAGGAGAGAAGGGTCTCGTGTTGCCGTATCCGCGCTCGCAGTTCAAAAAGTCACCGTCGTTTTACAGCGTTTACAGGAGAATAAAGTATCTTCTGGAAAGCAGGGACAACGTCGTCATAGGACACGCCATACAGAACGACGTCAAATATCTTAACCTGGAACGGCTCAATCTCCGTCTGCCTCCTTTTGACTTCAATTTCTACGACACACAGCTTCTCTACATGACGGAGAAAAACGATTTTTCGCATCAGATAGGACTCGGCGAGATTGCCGACGGGCTAGACGTGGAGTACACTCCCCACAGGGCGCTCGACGACGCGTACGCGACCATGAAGATTGCGGAGGCGATGGCGAAGTCTTACGGCGGGTCCGTGGACAAAATGTTTTCCGCGCTCAGGGCCACTCCGGGGCACATACACGCAAACGAGATAGTCCCTCCCGCGACGGTGGCGCAGACGAAGTATCTCAAAGAACACAGCGAGCAGAAGGAACAAAGGTCCAAAAACCGCGTGGCTTTTTTCCAGTTCCTGTGCAGGAAGAAAAAAAAGAAGGGACAGTGGAAACTGTCCGGGAAGGTATTCAATTTCTCGAGGCTCATAGAGGACGACCTGGAAAGAGCCGAGGATCTCGTGAACTTCATATACGAGAACGGCGGGACGTACACCCAGAAAACCGCTGACTGCAACATTTACGTGTGCGGCGAGGGTGACGACACGGAGCGCACGAAGACCGCGAAAGAGATGAACGTGAGGATAATCGCGCCGGAGGGCATCAGGGGGCTTACGGATGATGTATGACGTCCCGGAGGGCTTTCTCGCGCGCATGAAGGAAAGCCTCGGAGAAGAATACGAAAGCTTCGTTTCCGTGTACGACAGGCCCCCGTACAGGGCTCTGCGTGCGAACACGCTGAAGATTACGGGAGAGAGACTCCGCGAAATCTGTCCGTTCACGCTGGGAGACGGTGTTGCGGCTCCGGAAGGAGGTCTCGACGCTTTTTATTACGATTTCGACGGGATAGGGAAGAGAGTTGAGTACTCGCAGGGACTTTTATATCCCCAGGAGCCTTCCGCGATGTTCGCGGCGGGCTATCTCGGCGTGAAGCCCGGCGACAGGGTGCTGGACCTCTGCGCGGCGCCAGGGGGTAAGTCCACACAGATTGCGGAGGCGCTTCGCGGCGGGGGTGTCCTTTATTCCAACGAGATAAACGCGGCGAGGGCGAGGGTTCTTTTGTCCAACATCGAGCGTCACGGCGTAAAAAACTGCGTGGTGACCTGTGTTTCGCCTCATCTCATGGCGGAAAGGTTCGTCTCGTATTTCGACAAGGTCCTCGTGGACGCGCCGTGTTCCGGCGAAGGGATGTTCCGAAAGGAGCCGGAGGCGATAGCGAACTGGAACAAAAAAAACGTCGAGGCGTGCGCGAGACGGCAAAAAGACATACTGGAGAGCGCATACGGGATGCTTCGCGGCGGAGGCACGCTCGTGTATTCCACCTGCACTTTTTCCGAAGACGAGGATGAGGGCGTCGTTGAATGGCTTTTGAAAACCCACAGCGACTCCACTCTTTCCGAGATGCGCAAGTTCCTGCCCCACGAGATACGCGGCGAGGGACACTTCGTCGCAAAAATAGTGAAAGAAGGGATGGAGACGAGGGAGCCCGCGGCGAGACGGAAGGGACCCGGAAAAACGGACAGGGACGCGGAAGCTTTTAGAAAATTCGCGTCGGAATGCGGCATAGGGCCGTGCTTTACCGTCGAAAGACACGGCGGCTCGCTCTACGGCGTGCCCTCTGCCGAGGGCGGTTATACGGAATCCGGTCTTTTTACGCTCTGCGCCGGCGTGAAATTGGGCGAGGCGGAAGGCGGCGTGTTCAGACCTTCGCACGCTCTCGCCATGTGCCTTAAGGAAGGGGAGGCGGAATGTGTCGAGGTGGACAGGGAGACCGCGGTGAGATACCTTTCCGGCGAAACTTTTCCCTGCGGATTTTCCGGCTGGAGAATCGTCACGCATAACGGATTTTCCCTCGGATGGTGCAAGGGCACGGGCGGCGTCGCGAAGAATCACCTTCCGAAAGGACTCAGGGTAACGCAGGCGAGATAGAAAATTTCATGCAACAAAAAAAGACTCCGCGCGGGAGCCTTTTTGTTTTATTCAGGTATCTTTCAGATTACCGCATCGCCGCCGTCGGAACCCGTTCCCGCGGGGCCGGGGTATTCTCTTACGAGCCTCTCCTTCTTCGTGTACTGGTTCTTCGCGTTGCGCTTTGCGGATGTGTTGATTCTGTGTCTCTTCATGATTTCTCTTACGAGCATGGAGATGAGTGTCGCGAGGAGTGCCACAACGAGTACGATGGAAGCCGCGAGAATCCACGCGTTCGTACTGGATTCCTCCTCCTCCTCTTCTTCGGAGGACGATATTCTGTTCACTTCGATTTCCTGGTCCACGGTCGCGTAATCGATGAACGTCGTGTAGAGTTTGGAACTCTCGTCTCTGTAGCTGAAGTATGCGAGCGTCTCCTCGTAGTCGCTCATTGTGAACGCGTACCCGGTCTCATCTTCCTGTGCGGTCTCGTTGTTGAACGGAACGTACGCCGCGGAATCGTAGAGGGTGAAGGTGTAGTAGAGAGCCGTGTACAGCCCCTCCCGAATTTCATCTACCACGTTTTCCCCGTCATCGAAATTGGCTATGATGAAATTTTCGTAGTAGGCTATGTTTTGGCCGGGTTTAACATCCGAGAACAAATCGTCATTATTCTCTCTTATGTAATCCTGATACTGGCTGATGATGTAATCCTCGTACTGCGACATGAGTCCGGAGTAAGTCGTCTCGTCCAGCTCGATGTAGCTGTAGTCGAAGATTACGTATCCGTATGCGTCC
>JAJQAK010000060.1 GCA_021203845.1 Clostridia bacterium
ATTTGGTGCACCATCGGGGACTCGAACCCAGGACCCATCGATTAAGAGTCGATTGCTCTTCCAGCTGAGCTAATGGTGCGATATAATGGTGATCCATCCGAGACTCGAACCCGGGACACCATGATTAAAAGTCATGTGCTCTGCCAACTGAGCTAATGGACCAAAATGGCTGGGGTGGCAGGATTTGAACCTACGAATCCGAGAATCAAAATCTCGTGCCTTGCCGCTTGGCCACACCCCAATACAGAGCCAAGCGCTTGCAGGCGTAACAGTGCAAACAAAAAATAATGAGTGGGGCGGGTGACAGGTCTCGAACCTGCGACCTCCAGAGCCACAATCTGGCGCTCTAGCCTACTGAGCTACGCCCGCCATAAAGGGTTTGGTGCGCCTGGAGAGACTCGAACCCCCGACCTACGGTTTAGAAGACCGTTGCTCTATCCTGCTGAGCTACAGGCGCATGGATACAGACTCGTTATTTATTTCGCAAAGAATAAGCCTACAAGCTATTTGGTTGGAGCGGGTGATGGGAATCGAACCCACACAACCAGCTTGGAAGGCTGGTGTTCTGCCATTGAACTACACCCGCGTTTTTTGCGAAATCCCTCCGAGTCAAAAGCACCTATGTTTCGCACAGTTCAATGCTAAAAGATTATAGCAAATGCGATTTTTGATTGTCAATCATTTTTCGCTGGCTGGCGAAAATCTCCACGAGCGGACGCGGGTTCGGCGGCGAAGAAAAAACACGGCGTACCGCTATTCCGGTCAGACCGTGTCCTGTTCGTTTTGGCGCGGAAGGAGAGATTTGAACTCTCGCTACGTGTTACCGTACTACACCCTTAGCAGGGGCGCCCCTTCAGCCACTTGGGTACTTCCGCATAGCCCAATCATTATAGCTTATTTTTTTGCGCGATGTCAAATTTATATCGGCAAAATTTATTGGGGAGGGATTGAAAATTGACTCGCGACGATGTATAATAAAGGTCGGACACGGTCAGCCGGAGTCCCAATCACGTACGAGCCATGAAGACATTTATTTGTGACGTTAAAACGGATCTCAAAAATTTCACCGACGCGAGGTATCCGCAGGGTAGCTTCATGCTTTCGAGACTTCTCTGCGAGAAGGCGGTCAAGGTAAACGGGAAGCGCGTCGACGGCATAGTCGAGCTTTTCCCCGGGGACGAGGTCGTATACTACACCTCGGTGCGCCAGGAAGCCATGCCGAGCCATACATGCGTGTACGAAGACGTCAACATATTCGTCGCGGACAAATTCCAGGGTGTAAACTCCGAGGCGCTGGAGACGGAGCTCAAGGAGAGGGGGGACTTCAGACTCGTTCACAGGATAGACAGGAACACCGCGGGGCTTCTCTTTTTCGCGAAATGCGACGAGGCGGAGAAAGAGCTTTTGGACGCTTTCCGCGAAAGACGGATTGAGAAAAAGTATCTGGCGCTTTGCAAAAACGCGTTCAAAGAAAAATCCAGGAAGATGCGCGCGTATCTCAAAAAAGACGCAGAAAACTCAAACGTCGTGGTTACGGACAGCCCCGCGAAGGGTGCCTCGGAGATAGAGACCGACTACGAGGTTTTGGAGGAGCGGGGCGACGTTGCCCTGGTGTCCGTGACCATTCACACCGGCAAAACACACCAGATAAGGGCTCACATGGCGCACATCGGGTGTCCCGTTCTCGGGGATGAAAAATACGGCGACAAAGATTTGAACGCCGAATACGGCGCCCGCAGGCAGCGTCTCGTGTCCAAATCGCTCACAATGCACATAAGTGGCGGTCTTTTATCGTATCTGGACGGTAAGGCCTTCGTAAGCTCGCAGCTCCCGGACGGGCTGAACCGGTAAAATGCCCGCGCATATCCCAAAGCGACGCGCGCGGAAATTAAGGAACAGAATCCCCGTGAAGAATTTCAAAGACAAACTGAAAGAGTCGTGCTTCAGCATACTGCCGATAGCCGTCATCATCATGGTGCTCGCCCTGATATGCGATCTGGACGCGTATTCTTTCGTGCTGTTCATAATCGGCGCGGTCCTTCTCATTGTGGGATTCGCGGGGTTCAACCTCGGAGCGGACGTGTCCATGCTGGTTTTGGGTGAAAAGACAGGCAAGAGCCTCACGCATTCGAGGAAGGTGTGGCTCATAGCCCTCGTGTCGTTCGTCATTGGCATTATAGTCACGATTGCCGAGCCGGATCTTTCCATTTTGGCGGGATACGTCACGGAGATAAGCAGCGGAATACTCATCATAACCGTCGCGGTGGGCGTGGGGATCTTCCTCATGTTCGCCATGCTGCGGATTGTTTTTAAAATACGTCTTTCCATCATTCTCATAATACTTTACGTCGCGATCTTCGTCGTGGCATTCGTCTTCGTCGACCCGAGTTTCTGGGCGCTCTCCTTCGACGCGGGCGGCGTTACCACGGGGCCCATGACGGTTCCGTTCATAATGTCCCTCGGCATCGGCGTCGCGAGCATAAGGTCGGACAAGGGAGGCAAGGACGACTCGTTCGGACTGGTGGCCCTATCTTCCGCGGGACCGGTCCTCGCCGTGCTGATACTCGGAATCATCTACAACGTGCAGGACCTTCCCTACGACGTCGCGCAGATTGAGACGGTTTCTTCCCCGAACCTTTACGCCGTGTGCACGGAGTTCGGGAAAGGGTTCCTGACATATTTCGAGGAGGTCGCAATCTCCGTCTCACCCATAGTGATTTTCTTCATTCTTTTCGAGCTGATAACGCGCGCTTTCCACAGGCGCCAGGTCCTCAACATCACAGTGGGGATAATAATAATGTATCTGGGGCTCGTGTTCTTTCTGACGGGCGCAAACGTGGGCTTTGCCAGAATGGGCACGGAGATGGGGAAGATGCTCGGAGATTTCGCCGGGGGATGGCTTCTCATCCCCGTCGCCATGCTCATAGGCTACTTCATGGTTTCCGCGGAACCCGCCGTGCACGTTTTAAATAAGCAGGTCGAGCGGATGACCTCGGGCGCGGTGAAGGCGCGGACGATGAGGACGGCCCTCTCCGTTTCGGTGTGCATAGCACTCGGGCTCGCCATGCTGCGGGTCATCACGGGCATAAACATAATGTGGTTCCTCGTGCCGGGATACGCGGCCGCGCTGGTTCTCACGTTCTTCTCGCCGAAGATGTTCACGGGGATAGCCTTTGACTCCGGCGGGGTTGCGTCGGGCGCCATGGTGTCCGCCTTCGTTTTGCCGATGGCGATAGGCGCGTGCTCCGAAATAGCCGCGGAAGGCGCCACCATGGCGATAATGACGGACGCCTTCGGGTGCGTGGCGTTTGTCGCTATGATGCCGCTCATAGTCATACAGGTTTTCGGCATCATATACAAGAGGCGTACGGCCAAGATTCACCGCTCGTTCATATCGGTGGAAGACAAAATTGTAAGGTACGAGGTGGACTGAAATGCCCAGAGCCGCTGCGACGAAAAAGACGGCGTCCCAAAGGACCCCTTCCGCCGGAACAAAGACGACGGGGACGAGGACCAGGACTCCCAAAAAGGTCGTTCTCCCCAACAGGGTTAAACTTCTCATAAGCATACTCAACCATGGCGAGGAGGCCCGGATGAGCGAGATGCTCAACGAGCTTTCTGTGTCGCTCGCCTTTTCCGTTCTCGGCCGCGGCACCGTGCAGGGGGCGGTCCTTTCCTACCTCGGGATAGGGCAGACTGACAAAGCCGTGCTCTTTTCCCTGATTCCGGAAAGCGACGAGGAGGCCATCCTCAACATGATAAGGGACGAGATGTACCTGTTTTTGGTCGGTAGGGGGATTTCGTTCACCGTGCCCCTCACGGGTGTCACGGAGCTCATACAGAACGACATACTGTCGGCGTCGGCCGGAAAAACTATAGAGGGGGGAAAGGTCATGAAGGACAAGGACAGAAAATACGAGCTTATAATAGCGATAGTCGCCGCGGGATACGCCGACGAGGCCATGGAGGCCGCGAGATCCGCGGGTGCCGCGGGCGGGACCATATTGGAGGCCGCTTCCGTCGAAAACGCGAAGGCCGAGCAGTTCCTCGGAATATCGCTTCACGACGAGTCGGAGATGATAATGATTCTTTCCAAGCGCGAGGTCTCCGACAAGATAATGTCCGCTCTCGTTGAAGGCGTGGGTCTCAAGACGGACGCCAAGGGGGTCGTCTTCACCCTTCCCGTGGACAAGACCGTGGGTGTCGGCGGAGGAGGCGACGAAAAGGCTCCCGTCCGTAAGACGCGGGACGGCGATGCCGCGGAGGAGGGGCCCGACACGAAAGAGGAGCTGGCCAAATGACGATGAGCGGGACACGACGCCTTGCAGGAAAATTGTAAGTTCGAAAGTCTTGGAGTCTGTGGAGGCGGAAAATGATAGGTGCGATAATAGGCGACATAGCGGGATCAAGGTTTGAGTTTCACAATCACAGATCCAAAGATTTCAGAATTTTTCATATGTATGATTCTCTGACGGACGATTCGTACATGACGATAGCCCTCGCGAAGGCAATAAAAGACTGCGGCGGGGATTACACGGGTCTTTCCGAAAAAGCCGTCGAATGGATGCAGAAAATCGGCAGACGGTATCCGAAGTGCGGATTCGCGCGGCGTTTCAGATGCTGGATCAACACGGACCACCCCGAGCCGTACGGAAGCTTCGGGAACGGCGCCGCGATGAGAGTGTCCGCCGCGGGGTTTTACGGCAAAACACTTGAGGAGGTCAAAGACATCGCCTACAAGGTCACGTGCGTGTCGCACGATCATCCGGAGGGTCTGAAGGGGGCGGAAGCCACCGCGGCCTGCGTGTATCTCGCCCGCACGGGGAAGGACAAGGAATACATCCGAAGCTATGTCGACGAAAACTATTACAGCCTCGATTTCACCATGGACGAGATAAGGCCCACGTACAAATTCGAAGGGGGATGTCAGGGGACGGTCCCGCAAGCTATCGAGGCGTTTCTCGAGTCGGAAGACTTCGAGGACTGCATACGTACGGCCGTGTCCCTCGGCGGAGACTCCGACACACTGGCCGCGATAGCGGGGTCCGTCGCGGAGGCCTTCTACGGCGTTCCCGTGGAAATGAAAAAGCAGGCCTTGGCCTATATGGACGACTACATTCTTTCGCTCTTTGAAGAAGTCGAAGTCACGAAGTGAGGAGAAGAGACGGGCGTAAGTTGCCGGGACTTTGATTTTTGATATTGACATCCCGGACGCGCGAGGTCTATACTTAAAAAGTAATTGGGACCACGAAGGGAACGCGCGTGCCGCGTCCAAAAATATGATGAGCGAAGCGTCTCCTGGAGGGACGCTTTCGCGTTTATAAGGAGCCACAGATGATAGGAGCGATTATAGGTGACATAGCGGGCTCGAGATTCGAGTGGAACAACCACAGGGACAAGGATTTTCTCATATTCCATAAGGACTGTTTCCTTACGGACGATTCGTACATGACGATAGCGGTAGCCAAGGCGGTGAAGGACTGCTGCGGCAACTACGGAAATCTTTCTCACATGGCCACGCACTGGATGCAGGAGGTGGGACAAAGGTACCCGCACTGCGGGTTCGGCGGAAGCTTCTGGGACTGGGTCTTTGACGACGACGAGCCGAAGCCTTACGGAAGCTTCGGGAACGGGGCGGCCATGAGAGTGTCCGCTGCGGGCTTCTACGGAAAGACCCTAGAGGAGGTCAAAGACATCGCCTACAAGGTCACGTGCGTCTCTCACGACCATCCGGAGGGCATAAAGGGCGCGGAGGCCACGGCCGTCTGCATATACCTCGCCCGCACGGGGAGCGGCAAGGAGTACATCAGAAAGTACGTCGAGGACAACTATTATAAGCTCGATTTCACCATAGACGGAATTCGCCCCACATACAAATTCAGCGAGATATGCCAGGACACCGTGCCGCAGGCGATAGAGGCGTTTTTGGAATCGGAAAGCTTTGAAGACTGCGTGAAACTTGCCATATCCCTCGGCGGGGACTCTGACACCATAGCCGCGATAGCGTGCGCCGTCGCGGAGGCGTTTTACGGCGTTCCGGCCGCCATGAAAAGGCAGGCCGAAGGGTACATGGACAGCTACATTCTCGCGCTTTTCGAGGACGCGGAAATCACGAAATAGCCTTTTGCAAAAAAAAGAGCCGGGACGGTCTGCCCCGGTTTTTGATTTTGCGTGCCGCTCTACAGGGATATCGCGCTTATGCCGTTGTATATGTCGGCTATAATCTCGTTTCTCACCTTTCCCGTCCGGATCCTCTCCATGGAGCTTTCCGGGACTTCCTTCGTGTATATGCCTATCCCTACGAACACCGCGCCGACCGTGAGCGAGGACGGGGCGAAAAGACACTCCGTGAGCATTCCGCAAATTTTTTTGCCGCCCATGTATATGTCGTCCGTGTCCCTTGTCTCGGCCTTTTCCCCGCACGCGTCCTCCAAAACCTTTCTCACGACCTCGGCGCACGCGGCGCGGTATTCGTCGATTTTTGAGACGCCGATTTCGGGATGCTTCGTTATCGTCGCGTATATCCCGGCGCCTTCCGGTGAAGGGAAGTCGCCGCCGTCTTTTTTTCTCCCTGTAATCTGTTCGTCGGAAACCGTTATCCGGTCCCCCGCGATCCAGGACTTTTCTATCGCGAAGTCGTTCGTCGACGTGACGTTTTTCACGTAGTACACCCTGCAGCCCGTCAGTCTCGAAATCGTGTTTTCCGACAGTATGTCGGGAAGGGCGTTGAGCCTGTATCCGAGGCGGCTTTTGGACGTTATGTCGTAGCCCTCTTTCTCCATCTCGGAGACGAGAATGCTCACGTACTGCCTTGTGACCCCGAGCTCTTCCGCAAGCTTTCCCCCCGAGACGAAGTTTCCGACGTTCGTCTCCAAAACGTTTTTTATGCTGTCCTTCACGGTCATGACGCCACCTCCCAGTCGAAGTCGTTTGACCCATTCATGGTACAGCTTTTTTTGCCGCGTGTCTACCCCGAATCGCGAAGTTCGTGCGCGCGCCGCGTCTTTCCCGCGGGCGGTAATGGGTTGCCATACGCGGCGTCATGATATATAATAGTCGGTAATTGCGCTAAGCGAAGGTATCCGTCGATGACCGAGAAACAGGAGCTCAGAAAAATTTTCTCCGCAAAGCGCGGCGCGCTGCCGCCCGGGGAGAAAGAGAGGCTGGACGATGCCGTCTCAAGGAACACCCTGGTTTTTTGCGAAGGATACGGGAGCGTATTCGTCTACAACTCGTTCGGGAGCGAGACGGACACGAAAAAGATTGTCGCCGACCTGTTGGCCGCGGGCAAAAGGGTGTACCTTCCCAAGATTGTAGGGGGCGAGATGTTCGCCGCGCCGTACGGCGGGGCGGTGACGGGGGCGTACGGCATAGAGGAGCCTGAAACCGAGCCGTACGCGGGGGACATCGATTTGGCGCTCGTGCCGCTTCTCGCGATAAATCCGAAAGGCTTTCGCCTCGGATACGGGAAGGGGTTCTACGACAGGTTTTTATCCGGAAGGCGGATTGTCAAAATGGGGCTTCTCTATTCGTTCCAGGAGACCTGCCTTTTGGAGGAGACGGAGGGGGATGTTCCCATGGACGGTGCGATAACGGAGTTAGGAGTTCATATGTATGCCGAAGACTAAAAAAGATCAGAAACAAAACGGAGAAGAGGAAGAGGAGGTCAAGTCGAAGGACTACACTCCGGCGAGGGAGTTCGTCGACCTTCTGGCCGGCGCGGCTTTCCCGTTCATAATCCAACTCGTCTTCTCGGCGACCGTCATGGTCTTCGCCAACGCGATGGACGCCGTTGCGGTAGTAATCATAGCTCTCGTCATAGGCGAGGGGCTTCTCATAGGCGCGTACGTGCTTTTCGGCATGAGGAGCGGGAGCGTCGCGTATTCTAGATTCGTGCAGGGACAAAAGATAAGGGACGAGGATCCCCTCATGAACGCGGGCTTTAAAAAAGTAGGCGAGTACAAAATCTACAAGGGCTTCCTCATAGGCTTCATATCCATAGTCCCCTGCATAATTTTTCACATATTCTATCTCGCCATTCCGAACAGTTTTTGCGAGTTCCTCATGCAGTACGTGTTCTCCTGGGAGTTCGCCCCTTCCATCATATATGTCTCGTGCGGAGGAATAACCATAGCCGAGCTTCCGCCGTACGTCAACGCGCTTTCCATGCTCGTAGCCATTTATCCCATAATCTTGCACGGCACAATGTACTACGTCGGCATGAAGAGGGAGTACAAGAAGCAGGAGATAGTGAGAATAGCCGACGAGGCCAGGGCGAAAGAGTTCGAGGAAATGGAGAGGGAGCGCCAGGAGCGCGCCGAGCGCATGCGCGCCGAGGCCGCGAAGAACAAAAAGAAGAAGTGATGAGAGTCTGCGGCGGAAAGTACAGAGGGTTAAAATTAACCGACTTCGCGGGGCAGGATATTCGCCCTACGTCCGACAGGGCCAAGGTGAGCCTTTTCAACATTTTAGGCGACAGGGTCGGGGGCGCTTTGGTTCTGGACCTTTTTTGCGGAAGCGGGGCGCTCGGGATAGAGTGCCTTTCCAGAGGGTGCCGTAAAGCCTGTTTCAACGACATCTCGAAAGGCAGCATAGAGGTTCTAAAGAAAAATCTTGCGAGGCTCAAAGGAGCCCATGAGACCGAGGTCACGAGAGAGGACTTCTCGGTATATCTGAACCTTGCGAGGGAGAAATTCGACATAATATTTCTCGACCCGCCCTACAGGGAGGATTACGGCGCGGTGGCTTTGAAAATTATCGCCGAAAGGGGGCTTTTAACGGAAGGCGGCATGGCCGTCCTGGAGCGAGACACCCCCTTTATGGAAGACATAGAGGGGCTCGAGAAGACGGACGCCAGAAAGTACGGCAAGGCGTGCCTCACTTTTTTTGAATACAGCCATGAGTGAAAAGAGAAAATGCGTGTTCGCGGGGACCTTTGACCCGCCGACCGTGGGACACAAGAAAATCATCGACGCGTGCCTGGAACTTTTTGACGAAGTCGTCGTCGCGGTCATGATAAACAGCCAAAAAGAGCCTGCCCTGTCCGCCGTGGACAGAGAGGGGCTTTTACGTAAACTGTACGACGCGGAACCGAGAATTAAGATTCTGACGTACACGGGTGCGGTCTGCGACCTTCTCAAAGAGGAGGGGACTTACTTTTACGTCAGAGGAGTGAGGGACGGGCTCGACTTTGCGTACGAGACGAGGGACCTCTACGCCACGAAAAAGCTTTACCCGGAAGTTCGCGGGATATTCATCCCCGCCGGGCAGGATGACGTGCAGATAAGCTCCACTCTCGTAAGGAACAGCGTGATGTTCGACAAAGAATACCTTGACTACATCCCGGAAAAGATAAGAGGGGACGTAAAAAGTCTCATGGAGGGGAAGGCCGCACGCTGAAGATGCGTGCGAAGGACGTATCCGGATTTTTATATATGTGAAGATTTTGGGCGGGCGCTTTGTGTCGAAGCGCTGCGTCCTTTTTTTCCAAAGGCCGGTGCCGGCGGCTTTAGGCATATAAAAACGTACAACGACGTGGCCGTCAGGACATCGCTCCAGGCGGTCGTTTTTTATGTGAAGCGGCGACGCATTTGAGGGATGTTCCCGCAACCGGGCGGAACGCTCTCTCGATATGTCGTGGATGGTATTTAAAAAAACTCGTCGGTTTCGACGAGAATTTTAAATTTTTAGGAAAACTCGTCGGTTTCGACGAGAAGTTGTGATTTCTGCCAAAAAGACGGGGCGGAACGCTTTCGGCGCGTCCAACGAAACGGCGCGACATTTCAAGAAGCGGTGCAGTCTTCGCCGCCGCACGCTCATTTTTTGGGATTGCAGTCTATGGGAGTCACCGTCTTCCCGACTTTGCCGAGGACGCTCTGATCGTACGAGCGCACGTAGTCCGTAAGGTACGATTCCACTTAGGGAGAGAGGACGTTGTTCGCGCCCGCAATCATGAGAAAATCCCCGTCCCCCATAAGGTACCCGAAACATTTCTCGAAATCCGTCATCTCTTTTTTTCTCCGACGCCGCGGGCGTCTCCTCGTCTGAAAGGCCCAAAAGGCAGTCCGCGGCGACGTTGAGCTCTTTGGTGCTCTTTTCCAAAGTGTCGGGACCCTTCGTGTGACTTTTGCCGCCAGGATAATTGGAGATGTCGGAGTGGGCCGTCCCTGTCGCGAGGGCGAGCCTTCTCGCGCTAATGTTTCCCTCGTCCGGAACCTTCTGAAGTCTGTCGCCGGGTATCGTGGCCATGTGTTTTCTTCGTGTGCGCATATCGCGTCCTCCCCGACGCGGCACCGGGGATACGCACCCGATTTACTCTGAAACGGCCGTCACGGCGAAAAGAACGAGACGCCTATCTGATAT
>JAJQAK010000163.1 GCA_021203845.1 Clostridia bacterium
TCTCAAACGTTATGTTGAAAAAGTCTCAAACGTTATGTTATGGGTTGACAAAAGTCTGTTTACGAGATATATTTGTAGCAACAGTTATTATCTTTTCTTTGCATAAAAGGTTTTTGTGATGAAAGAATACTTACCCAGAATTGCGGACAGACTTTTGGCAGACGCAATGGAAGCCAAAGGTGCCGTCTTGATAGAGGGACCCAAATGGTGCGGGAAAACCACAACCGCTTCGCAGGCGGCCAAAAGCGTGATTCATATGGACGACCCCATAATGGGCGCAAACTATGTCGATATGTTTTATCTGGATCCGTCCAACATCTTGGGCGGAGAGGTTCCGCATCTTATTGACGAGTGGCAGCTTGTTCCAAAAATTTGGGACGCCGTTAGATATGAGGTGGACAGGAGAGGAGAATTCAATCAGTTTATTCTGACCGGTTCGTCCGTTCCGCCCGATTTAAGTCAGCTCATCCACAGCGGGGCGGGCAGAATCACAAAGGTAAAGATGAAGACAATGACGCTGTACGAGTCAAAAGACTCGTCGGGCGTTGTGTCACTCGAATCACTTTTTGACACACCGGAGAAAATCTCAGGACAAAATGAACTGACGGTCGGAGATTTGGCGTTTCTTATATGTCGCGGGGGATGGCCGCAGGCTGTCGGACAGACAGAAAAGGTCGCGTTAAGGCAGGCTTATGATTACTATAACGTCATCATGGAGTCTGATATCTCACGCGTGGACAATGTGTCAAGAAATCCGAACAGAATGAAAGCGATAATGCGCTCGTATTCGAGGAACATCGGTTCACAGATAAAGTATGCGGGCATAGCCAGCGACGTCAGAGCCGTAGATTCGATGTCTTTAAGCAACGAGACGGTATATTCCTATATCGAAGCACTTAAGAATATTTTCGTGATAGACGAGATTCCCGCGTGGAATCCCAACATCAGATCAAAATCCGCAATCAGGACAACCTGTGTCAGGAATTTTTGTGACCAGTCGATTGCCGTGGCCGCGTTAAAAGTAACTCCAGATATTCTGAAAAATGATTTGCCTACCTTCGGACTGCTTTTCGAGTCCATGTGCTTACGCGACCTGGGGATATACGCTCAATATTTGGGCGGGGATTTATACAGATACAGGGATTCAAGCGATTTGGAATGCGACGCGGTCATTGTGCTTCCCGACGGAAGATGGGGAGCGGCAGAAATAAAACTCGGCATAAACCATATAGACGAGGCGGCGGAAAATCTCAAAAAATTCAGGAAAACGATAAACACGGAACGTATGAAAGAGCCTTCGTTTCTCATGGTTTTGTCCGGTACGGTTCAGTTCGCGTACAGACGTTCGGACGGCGTTTACGTGGTACCGATAGGGTGCCTCAGGTACTGACGGCTAAGCTCCCATAACACGGGCGTTTCTGACTTGACTTGACTCGACCGTGTAGTATATAATTTTACCTGTGTTTGAGCGCACGAGTTTATTTGTCTAGGATAAATTATTTCAGATGGCATCCAGTAACGCAAAGGTCAAGGGCGGAGCCGCGACGGGCAAGTCCAACAACACCAGAAACAACAAGAACGACAAAAACGCGAAATCCAAGTTGGTGGGAGAAAATCTCGCCGACTACGAGCGCACTCACGTTCCCAAGGGCAGGTGGGGCGACACCTGGGACCTTGTCAAGACGTGTTTCGTAAAGCTCATAATCATAAACCTTTTCGTTCTTCTTTTCTGCGTGCCGTCGATAATCCTGATGTTCGTCGCCAGCGGATACACGACCGGGCTCGGAACCATCTATCCGTTTTCCGGGAACGTCGGCATGGGCGTGTTCTCATATCCCGACGTGGTGGGACTGGAACAGAGCGTGCATCTGACATCGGATTTGATGTTTTATTCGCTTCTCGCCCTGTCGTCCCTCATAGCCTCCGTGGGCTTTTCCGGCGCGCTCTACTCAATAAGAAGACTCATAAACACGCACGGCGACTTCACGGTAAAGGGATTTTTCCGCGGAGTCAAGATGTGCTATCTCAACACGGCGATACCCTTCCTCATCTTCATGCTGTTTTTCTTCGGGTCGGTGGTGATAAAGGACTGGGCTCAGTACCAGGTCGCCATAGGCGGCAACAAGGGCGGCGCGATAACGGCGGAAGTGTTCATGATAATCGCCACGGTCGTCGTGGGTTACGTCATGGCGTGGATCATGGCCGTGGGCGTCAGCTTCAAGGCGAAGCCCAGATATCTTATCAAGAACAGCATGGTCCTTCTGGGCGGCACTATAATCTCGTCCATATTCATGGGCATATTCGCGCTCATACCCGTGTGGCTTTTCTGGTGGGGTCTCTATACCAGGGTCGTCAAGTGGATAGCGTACATAATATTCATCTTCATAGGCTTCTCTTACGTCTTCCTCGTGTGGATGGCGTTCGCTCAGTGGGCGTTCGACAACTACGTCAACCCCGTCATAAAGGCCGAGAAGGAAGCCGAGGACGCGAAGAAGACCCCCAAGCAGCTGGAAGAGGAGGCCGCCGAGGAGAGAAAGAAACTCGCGCTGGAACTTCTCGCGGCGGGCAGGAGCGACCTCATAGGACGACCAATCATGCCGATAGCGCAGGAAAGGAGCGTCACGCCTCTCGGCGCCGCGTACTCGCGTGAATCTCTCAAGAGGGTTCAGGAGGAGAGACAGAAGATAATCACGGACGTGAACGAATACGCGGACGCGCACATCAACGAACCCAAGTACGCAGAATACAACAAGCTCTTCGCGGAGCGCGACAAGGTCGTGACCGCCCCCTCGAACGGGAAGAAGGGCAAAAAGGAAAAAAAGAATAAGATTAGCAGCGACAACCTGCTCGGCTAGATATGGGAAGCAGCTATTCTGTCTTAGGAAAGTATTTTGAATATCTCAACGATGACTGCGACTACCGAGTGTGGGCGCAGTATTTAATATCCCGGGTGCGTTCCCTCGGGGACTTCAGGACGGGCCTCGACATGGGGTGCGGCAACGGATATTTTACGCGTGCCCTGGAAAAGGCGGGATACGCGATGACGGGTGTGGACATATCCCCGGAGATGCTTTCCGTGGCCTCGCAAAAATCCCTGGAGGAGGGCTGCCGCGCGGAATACCTCATGGGCGACATCGCGACGTTTTCCGCGAAAAATAAAGCGGGTTTCGTCGTCGCTGTGAACGACGTCGTGAACTACGTGCCCCCGGAAAAGCTCAAGGCTGCGTTCCGGCACGTGTACGCGTCGCTCGAGCGAGGAGGCGCGTTCCTTTTCGACATATCCTCGGAGCACAAGCTCCGGGACGTTCTGGCGGGACAGACCTTCTGCGACGTCAGAGACGACGTCTCGTACATATGGTTCAACGAAATGGACGGCGACAGGCTCGACATGGACCTCACGTTCTTCGTGAGGCGCGGGGACGGCTCGTACGAAAGGGAAGACGAGAGCCAGACGCAGTACGTCTACACCGAGGACGGCATAACGAAGGTCCTTGAGGAGGCCGGGTTCACGGACATAACCTCGGAGGGGCATCTCGGGAAGGACAAGGCGGAAAGGATAAATTTCACGGGAAGAAAGACATGAACAGCATTAGAAGGTCACTGGTCGTCGACGGGTCCGTCGCGCTGTCCGTCATGGACACGACGGAGCTCGTGAGGGACGGCATAAGAATACACGGCGTGTACGGGGACGAGGCTTCGCTCTTCGGCGGGCTTCTCACCTTCACTGCGTATCTCGGGACGCAGCTCAAAAGCGAGAGGGGGAGCGTCTCCGTGTCGGTGAAGTTTCTATCGGGCGCGGCGATAAGTTGCTCGTCGGACGCGGCTCTCCACGTCCGGGGCTGCATAGACGGCGACACGTCGGCTTTGGACGGCGCGACCGTGACGGTAATATCGGACGACGGCTACGGGGAGCGACCCTATCTCGGGGTGTGTCTCTTTGAAGGGAACGACCTTTCCGAGAACCTGGAAAACTACTTTCTTCAGAGCGTCCAGGTCGCGACGCTCGTGAGAATCCACTGCGTCACGGAGGGGGACGCGTGCGTGTCGGCCGGAGGGATAATAGCGTCGTGCATGCCGGGAGGACGTGAGGATGCGGCCATGGAGTGCTACGACGTCTTAAGCTGCATAGACGATCTGCCCGCCGAGATAGGAAAGGGATGCGGATATTTCGCCGACACGTACTTTCCCGGCGAATACCTCGAAACGGACGAGCCGGTGTACAGGTGCAACTGCTCCCGCGAGAGGGTGTGGAGCGTCATAGAGGGGCTCGGCAGGGGGCAGATATTCGAGATGCTCGTTGAGGACCCGGAAATAAAGGTAAAGTGCCAGTACTGTGGCAGCGAATACGTATTCACGAAGGACGAGGTGATAAGGCTTCTTAACAGATAAAGGTGGAATATGGCGGAAGAGATAACCAACATGGACAACGGTGAGGAAAGACTCCTCAAAATAGCGGGTGACCTTTTGGAGGCGGGAAACCTCATAGACGCCGTCCGTATGGTCACGAGGTCGGTCGAACTTCACGGACACAGCATAGAAACGCACTGCATGCTCGGTAAGATTTACGGGGCCATGGAGCTCACCGACGACGCCCTCAGCGCGTGGTTTTGCGCGCTCGCGGGGTGTTACAGGCTCGAGGACGACGGGAAGGACGCGTCGACGTATGTCCCGAAACTCCCCGAGATATATGAGGGGATCATAAAGACGCTCCTTCTTTTGGGAAACACGGACGTCGCGGACACGTACGGCGAGAAGCTCATAAACGAGATAGGCTCGGGCGATTCGGACGACGACGAATACCTGTACCAGACCCTCATGTGCGATTTTTACGACGAGGCGGGCGTCCCTCTGGAAGGCGAGGAAGAGGAGGATCCTACGGCGGACCCGCTCGGGCGCCAGCTGGTCGGACAGGGACTCATCCTTTTGCAGATAGGCGACATAGACGACGCCGTGGAGGAGTTCAAGAAGGTGAACACGCTCTCCCCGGAATACCTCATGGCGCAAAGTTGCATCGCGATGGCGTACGCAACCAAGGGCGAAAACGACACGGCGGCGGAATACTGCACCCGGGTTCTCGAGGAAAACCCCGACTATATCCCCGCGCTCACCGTGCTCGCGACCATCTGCATGGCGGAAGACGACGAGGAGGCCGCGAAAGAGATTGCCGCGCACTTCGTCGGCATGGACCTTAAGGAGGACGGCGACATCGCGAAGGTCGTGCCCATTCTCATATCGTGCGACATGCCGGAGGCCGCGCTCGCGGCCCTCGGGAAACATTCCTCCAAGTACGATTATGACCTTCTCACCATGCATCTCAAGGCCGTGGCCTACTGCGACTGCGGAAAGCTGGAGGAGGCGAAAAAGACCCTGAGGGACATAGTGTACGTGTATCCCGACTCGGTGCAGACGAAAAAAAGGCTTAAGGACGTCTCCGCCGCGCAGAAGGCCGGGACCGGGATAGAACTCGACATGGACTATTTCTCGGACGAGGAGCACAGCGCCGAGTACATCGCGAAGTGTCTCGATTTCATAGAGGGGAGCGCGGCGAAAAGGAAAAAGATCGACAGGGACGAGCTCAGGGAGGCCGTCCTGTGGATAACCGACCCCTACACCCACGCGGAGGGATACTCGAGCAGGGTGGGCTTCGACTGCGCCGTGTACGCGGGCTTCGACGACGTCTGGCAGAGGATGCTCCTCGACCACAGGGTGTCGGAACTTGCCAAGTTCGGCATGCTGGAGACGCTTTTCAGACTCAACAAGACCACGACCGTCTACGTGGCCTCCTGCATGTCGATAAAGACTATAGACATCGACCACGTGCGACTCGGGAAGCTCAAGAAGAACGTCTTTCTTAACCCTTACGCCGAGCTCACGGCGAAGCTCTGCATAATCGACGAGGACCTTCCCTATCAGCTGGCCGTGGCGACGGAGATCCTCTACGACTACTGCGAGGACACGGGGGTTATCGACGGGCTGACCGAGGACGACAACGACACAATCATGGCCGCGATATACACGTGGGCCGATTTGGACGTTCTTCCCATAGACGGCGGGATATGCAAATTTTTCGGGGGAAAGGCGAGAGTTTACAAAAAGCTCATTCCCAAAAGAAGGTGATTTATGGCAGGAAGCATGAAGCTTTACGATTTTGACGGAATGTTCGACGAAAGGCTTTCCGTCTACGTCAAAAAGTACGGCACGAAATACAGGGAAAGCGAGTGGGAGGACGTCATCCCGGAGCTTTACGACAAGTTCGGCGACACGGTGATAAAGTCCATAGGCAAGACGCCGCGGCAGTATTACGGGACCATGACGGACGCGGAACTCGTCAAAACCCTCCGCGCGCACATAAGGCGGCACGTGCCCGTCAGCGAGTTTCTCTGCGAGGCGATAGAGGGAAGGGACGGATGCGTCGGCCTCATGCTCCCGCTTCTCGACGGTTCGGAGGACGAGCTCACCTACGCCGTGAACATAATAGGCGCCGACGAGAAGGCCGTCCCCAAATACATGGAGATAATAACCGCCTCGGACAGCGACGACGTCAAGGAGATGTGCACGGACTACGTGAAGCAGATGGCGGATCTCGTAAAGGAGAAAGCCGTCTCTCTCTATAAGGAAGACATCGAGTCCGAGAGGATGCTGGACATTCTCTCCCGCGTGACGATAAAAGACGACGCCGTCTTCGACATCCTTCTCACGGCTTTCCGTACGGACCCGGAAAACGTTCCCATGCACGCGAGCTATCTCGGGGTGTACGGCGACGAGAGGGCGCTCCCCTATCTTATGGACGTCATAGCGCAGGAAGGCATATCGTACGTCGAGTACCAGGAGCTCAAGATAGCCATAGAGACCCTCGGCGGAAGCTATGACGAGGAGAGGGATTTTTCGGAAGATCCGTATTATCAGACGATAAAGTCGCAGAGCGCGAGCGAGGCGGACATATTCGCCGCGTTCGGCGGCGACGACGAGCCCGACTGACAAAAAACAGACGAAACCCGCGGGGAGGTCCGCGGGATTTTTCTTCGCCGGTACTAAGAAGCGGCCCCGCAGTTTCCCGCGGGGTCGCCGTCTATAAAGGAGGTCTGGATGTGCAAATTTAGATTTCTTCCACGTTGATGAGGTTGCTGTTGCCGCTCTTGCCGTTGGGAGTGCCGCCGGTCATTATGATCTTGTCGCCGGGTTTTACGAGCCCCGTGCTCTTGGCGGCGACCTTCGCGAAGTAGAAGAGGACGTCTATGGAGGCGAACTCCTCCGTCATCATGGGTATGACGCCCCAGCTTAAGGCGAGCTTCCTGTACGCCCTTTCCGTGTTGGTCACGCCTATTATGTCGATGTTGGGACGGAACCTCGAGACCATTCTGGCGGTGACACCCGATCTCGTGCAGGCGACTATGACCTTCGCGCCTATGTCTTTTGCGAGAAGGCAGGCGGAGTGGGAGAGTGCCTCGGAAAGTTTCGTGATGCGGTAATCGTTGCTGTCGATGTAGGTTATCATTTCGACGTGCGATTCCGCCTCTATGGCAATTTTTGCCATCGCCTTGACGGCTTCCACGGGGTAATGTCCCGCGGCGGTCTCGCCGGAGAGCATTATCGCGGAAGAACCGTCGTAGACGGCGTTCGCGACGTCGGATATCTCCGCCCTCGTGGGCCGCGTGTTGTTTATCATGGACTCGAGCATCTCGGTGGCGGTTATGGTGCGCTTGCCGAGCTTTCTGCAGCGGGTTATGATGTCTTTCTGAATGAAGGGAAGCTCCTCGAAGGGAACCTCCACGCCGAGGTCGCCTCTCGCTATCATGACGCCGTCGGAGACCTCAAGAATGGATTCGAGGTTGTTCACGCCGGCGCGTGATTCGAGTTTCGCTATGAGTTCTATCTCGCCCTTGGGGGAGCCGCATTTTTCGAGCCAGTTTCTGACGTCTATTATGTCCTGCGCGCACGAGACGAAGGAGCACGCTATGAAGTCGACGCCCTGCTCCACGCCGAACTTTATGTCGTCCTTGTCCTGGTCGGAGAGATAGCTCTTCATCTTGAGCTGCTTTTCCGGGAAGAACATGGACTTTCTGTCGGATAGGGTACCGCCTATGACGGTCTTGCAGACGACGTCGTTTCCCTTTACCTCGGTCACCTCGAATATCATGAGCCCGTTGTTGAGAAGTATTCTGTCGCCGGGGTTCATCTGTCCGGGCATTTCCTTGAAGGTCACGGAGACTCTCTTCTCGTCGCCCTCAATTTCGTCCGTCGTGAAGGTGAACACATCCCCGTCTTTGAGCTCGATTTTTCCGTTTTTGAAGGTCTTGATGCGGAATTCGGGCCCCTTCGTGTCCAGGAGGATGGGGATGGGCGCGTTCATCTTTTCGCGCGCTTCCTTTATCTTCGCGATTTTCGCGGCGTGTTCGGGATGCGTCCCGTGTGAGAAGTTGAGCCTCGCGACGTTCATTCCCGCGTCGATGAGCTGGCACATTATCTCCACCGTGTCGGTGGCGGGTCCCAGCGTGGCTATTATCTTGGTTTTTTTCATTTTGTTTCCCCTTACCAAATATTGCCTACATTATAATTTATGTCCGACGAAAATTCAATATCAAAGTGAAATTTTGTTGCAAGAATTTGTCAAAAAATTTAAAATGTGTTCATCCGAGTTAATCGTGCCGTCGCGGACCGCAGCGATGCGGGATGAGGAAAGTCCGGGCGACGCAGGGCGGGATGCCAGCCAACGGCTGGCGGGGGCGACCCCAGGGAGCGTGAATAGAAAGATACCGCGGGAAACCGTAAGGGTGGAAAGGCGAGGCAAGAGCTCACCATCGGGACGGTAACGGACCGAGTCAATCAAACCCCATCCGGCGCAAGATTTGGATCCCGGGCTGCGTTCAATCGCGAAGGCTGCCCGTCTGTCCGGGATCGTTAACATCGCTTGAGCACGCCGGCGACGGCGTGACTAGATAGATGACGGCATGAAAAACAGAACCCGGCTTACAGATTAATCTCGGACATGCAAAAGACCCTGTTTCCGGGGCCTTTTTGCGTAAGACTTAGTTTTCCTCACAAATCCAGCAAGGTGAGGTTCCCGTGGATTTTTCCGCCGAGATGCTCGTACATAAGCTCCGCGAGGCTGTCTTTTTTGAGGCATCCCAGGGCTTCGGCGGAGAGCTTTTTTATATCCCTTCCCCGTACGTAAAGAGGGAAGCGGGAGGCGGAAAGGTCCGAGTAAATCTCGTCCTTCCTTTTTTCGTCGACGGCGAGCGGTCTTATGTAGAGGTCGTTGTCGAGATACGACTCGACCTCGCCACGCGTTATTTTGAGAAGGTTCGCGCAAAGTATCCTCGATATCCTCGATCTCGAATATCTCTTGCCGCAGAACTCCGTGGGGTCAAGTCCCTGCGTGCACGCGCCGTAGATGACGTTCTCGAGGCCCTCGGTGCAGCCGTACACGCGGGGAAGGCCCGCGGGCCCGTCCCGGAGAACGCAGAGTGTTTCCGCGCGTTTGAGACCTTCCGAGTAGTCCCCGGCCGATTTTTTCATGTCAGCCAACACGCACGCGGGGACATATCCGGCTACGGAGGGCGATTTGAGATTCTGCCTTATGTAGTCCGACGAGCAGATGTCTTCGCTCGGGGAAGAGGAGCCGTGCTCCGCGCCGTATCTTTTCACTGCTATGTATTCAGGATTAAAATTAATGCTCTTTGCCGCGCCGATGTATTCGACGGCGAGGGTGTTGTTGGGTCTGTTGAGAACGTTCTCCTCCCCGCCGCAGTCGATGTAGGCGTTTTCGTAGGCGACGGCGTATCCGAGGCCGTCGGAGAGGTAGTTTTTGAGATACCCTCTGAATCTTTCGCTTTCCGTCGTGATTTCGGCGGCTTTTACGAGCGTCTCGAGACTGTCCGTCTCGCAGCCGAACGCGACGTACTTCACGTCCCTGAGGGCGGCGGCAATTTTCACGGCCCCCTTCGCGAAAATCTCGGCGGGGGCGACGGAGAAGGCGGCGGGGAGAGCTATGACGGCGTCCGCTCCGCTTTCTACGGCGTGGCGCGCCCTCGTGTACGAGTCCATTACCGCGGCCTCGCCCCTCTGGGTGAAGTTTTGCGACATCACGCACACGAGTTCCGTTCCGGGGACCGTTTTCCGTACCTCGTCGAAGAGGTGCCTGTGTCCGTTGTGAAACGGGTTAAATTCAGAGATGACAACCGTTTTTTCCATATTTGATATTTACAACCGGGCCGTTTTACTGTATACTTA
>JAJQAK010000091.1 GCA_021203845.1 Clostridia bacterium
GACATCGCGAGATACGTCGCGGCAGAGTATTACATCGTTTACGGCGAGGACACGGGATACACCGTCGTGTCTTCCGAGGATTTTTCGTCGGAAGGATGTGAGGCCAGACTGGACATGGCCACGGAAGACGAAAAAGAGTACACGATATATTATTCCACCCTCGAGGCGGCCCTCGGGGACGCGGAGGACGGGGACACCGTCACGCTCCTTACGGACGTAAGCAGCACACCTGAAAAAACATATATCGTCGGAAGCGACATAACTCTCAATCTCGACGGACACACCCTCACCGGGAGCATAGAGACATCCTCCGGCACAGAAGTCGAGATAAACCTCGGCGGCGGGGAAGTTACGGGCGGAATAACCGCGAACGGCGACCTCAAACTCAGCCTCGGAAAAAACGGGTCCACCGAAACCTTCGGGTCCGTGGAAGGCGGCGTCACCGTTTACGGAGACGCGGAGATATCTCTCGGCGGAGGCACGATAAAGGGAGGCGTCACGCTTTACGGCGATTCCGAGGTAAGTTTCGGCGGAGGAGAGATAGAGGGCGGACTTACCCTGTCGGGCGGAGAGGCCGACATGGACCTTGAAGGCGGCACCGTGACGGGCGGCATTTCCGTGACGAGCGGTGCGGACGCGAAAATCGATCTCGGCGGCGGGAAAATCTACGGGGACATCTCAGTTTCCGGCGGCTCGGCACTCTCGATCTCCGACTCGTCGTCGGCGGCGGAGGAAAACATATCCTACGGAAGCGGGCTCGTCATAGGCGAGATCTCCACGGACAACGGCAGGTCTTCGGTCGAAATTTCCGGCGGAACGTATTCGTACGACGTCACGGACCTTGTCTCCGACGGCCTTGTGGTTTTCGTCGGGTCGTACACATACACGGAGAACTGTGAGACAAAAGAAATAAGAGTTTACACCGTGATGAGCGAAAAAGACGCGCAAAGTCTTTCCGAGGCCTCACGCACGTACGAGAACGGCGCGGGCGACACGGTCACGGTGTACTACGATGGCATTGGCGACGCGCTCGGCGACCTTCTTTCGGGAGACGTCCTGACGATATGGGCGACGATAACGCCGGAAAGCGGAGACGAGCTCGTCATCTCCGGAGCGGACGGGAGTGCCGTGAAAAACGTGACGGTAGATCTCAACGGAAACGAAATAGAAGGCGGTCTCACGGTTTCGGGGGGAAGCTCCGTGGTTCTCGACCTTAACGGCGGCAAGGTTTCGGGGGACATAACCGCGGAGGCGGGCTCGTCTCTTTACGTCACAGACACCTCCGAGAAGGAGGAAGGCATCGTCACCGGGAAGGTCAGCGGCGACGCTTCGGCCGTGGAGATAGACGCGGGCACATACGGAAACAACGTTCTCGGGTACATCACGGACGGCAAAGTAATATACGTAAACGCGGTGAAAGAATGCGGCGAAGGCAACACATACACCGTGACCACGGCGGAGGAAATCTCCGGGTCCGGAAAGCATGTGGGAGCCACGGTGACGTACGACAAGGACGGGAAGACCGTCACGGTTTACTTCGAAAGCTCCGTCGACGCGGTGGAGTACGCGAAAGAGGTGAGCACGGACGGCGTCACGGCATACGTCACGCTTTACGAGACAATCGATTACACCGGGACGAGCCTCGACGGAATCGAAACGGCGGATGGAAACGACATAGTCATTAACCTCAACGGACACGGGATAACGGGGAACATCACGGTCGTTTCCGGAAGCTCTCTCACGATAGAGGACACCGATCCACAGACGTACGACGGGGACGTGACAGGCGTTGAACTCGTCGACGGGGAAATTTCCGTCACGGGCGGCACGCTTTCCGTCACGGGCGGCATATACACCGACGACATATCGGGGTACCTTTCGGAGGACGATTTCGCCCTGGTTTCCTCGTACGTGAATGGGGAAGGAGAGCCGGGGAAGATATACGAGATAGTAGGGGAGGACCTCGCGAAAGAACTTTCCGTCGTGTCTGTCTCGACGGACGGAGAAAAACCCGTATACTACGCCGACGCGGACGCCGCGGTGTCCGACACTGAGGAGAAACTTAACGGAAACGCGGAAGCGAATCTGACGATAGTCGTCGTGGCGGACAGCGTCACGGGGGCAGACTTCTCACTTCCTTCCGGCGACGTCACGATAGATCTCAACGGGAACACCCTGGAAGGCGACATCACTCTCGGCACCGAGGACGGAGAGACGAAAGTTACCCTCACCTTTACGGATTCCGGGGCGGGCGATGACGGCATGACCGGCGGCGGGTTCACCGGCACGGTGGGGGCCCTCGGGGAAGATACGGACTCGGAAGTCATACTCGAGGCCGGCACATATAACAAAGACGCCTTCGACGGATTCGACGGCGGGCTCACGTTCGCCGAAATTCGCGACGGGGACGGCAACGTCGTCGACAGGTACGTACCCGTATACGGCGACGAGACATTCACGGTCATTCCCGAGTCCGCGGCGGGCGATTACTCCGTCGCGGGCGTGGATCTGGGCGACGGCCTCACCGTGTACTTCACGGACATAGACGACGCCCTCGGATACGCCGCGGAAAACGGCGGCACGCTCACGCTGTACGCCGACGCGGAATCCTCCGCTGAAATCAATATAACGGCAGACGTCACGATTGACCTCAACGGGCACAGCCTCGTCGCGGCGAACGTCGTGATATACGCGGACGAAGGCGGAACCCTCACGATAACCGACGAAGGCGAAGGCGGAAGGTTCAAAGGCCTCGTCACGGCGGAGGTTTCGGACGAGGGCTATTCCGAGGAAGAGAACCCTTACAAAGACACGATAGTCCTCGAAATAAAACCCATGGAGGGGGAGCTCGTGGTCACAGTCGTGACCGACGCGGAGAACGCTGAGGGGAGCGTCTCGGAGTGCTATGTCTTCAGCGAAACGGAAAACGGATTCGGGATAGTGAACATAGCGGACCACACGCACAGATACGACGTGCCCGTGTGGGAGTACATGACGTCGGGCGAGTTTGAGGGGATGATCAAGCTGACCTTCAAATGCGCGTGCGGAAAGTTCGACGACTTCGTGGGCTACTACCAAATCACGGCGACGGAGAACGAGGACGGAAGCGTGACATTTACCGCGGAGGCGGAAATCTTCTCCGAGGCGCACAAAGGCACGTACACCTACGATGAGACGAAAAAAGTGGCGGCCAGGGTCAATGTGGACGGCAGGACAATCTATTACGAAGATATGAAGGAGGCTCTCGAGGCGGCGGAAGAGTCGGGTGCCACGCTCGTTCTCATGGACGACTTCTCGGGCGAGCTGTCCGTTTCCTCCGACGTCACGGTGGATTTGAACGGCCACGACGTGTCCGGAGAAATTTCAGTGAGTGCCGGTGCCACGCTCGAGATTGAGGGCGAAGGCCGCGTGGACGCGGAGATTACGCTCGGGGACGGTGCCGAAATCCTGGTCGGCGGCGGAACTTACGACGACGGGAACTTTGACGACGTATACGAAAACCTGGCGGACGGCTGCGCGGTCGTCATAGGAAAAGATTCGAACGGCAATACGATTTACACGGTATGCGACGTTACCGCCGCGGTGGAGAACTCGGAAGCCGCGATAATCAGAGACGGAGAGACGACGTATTATGAGAGCGTGGAGGACGCCGTGAACGAGCTCAAAGAAGGAGACACGCTGGTTCTTTGGGACGACGTCGAAAGCGGTCTCACGATAGACGCGGATAAGACGGGAAACATAGAGATAGACCTTAACGGGAAAGAGATACTTGGCGGAATAAACATAGAAAGCTCCGGCGAAAGCGGAGGCACGACAGTGACCGTGACCGACTCCACGTCGGAAGGCGGCAAGGGAGACGGCAAGGTCGTGGGCGGCATAACCGCGGGCGAGGAAGTCACTCTCGTGATAGAGGGGGGCACCTTTGGCGCGGGTACCGGCAGCTCGGGAGCGGAAGGAGAGGAGAGCTCGGACGGCGGAAACGCGTACGACGAGGATCTCATCAGAGACTTTACGGCGGAGGATAAGGTGATATTCAACAACGCCGACGGTTCGATTTCCGTGGTGGACGGAGACGTCGCCGAAACCCTCGCGGGAGCAGCCGTCACATGGACGGACGACGACTGCGTCGTACACAGGGAATACTACGAGACACTTCAGGACGCCGTGGAGGACGCCGAAGATCTGGAAGGCGCGGTCGTCACTCTTTACGGGGACAACCCCTCCGACATAACGGTTTCGGGGGACGTGACGATTGACCTCAACGGCCACACGGAGGACGGCGACATGACGGTGAACGCCGGGGCGACTCTCACCCTGACCGATTCGTCGGACGACAATTCGGGCACGGTGGACGGAAAGATAGTCACGGAAGACCCCTCTTCCGGGGAAGAAAAGTCGAGCGGGAAGGTGATTCTTTCCGGCGGCACGTACGATTTCGGCTCGTTCGACGAAGGCACCCTCGAAAACGTCTCACTCGGCGAGTATACGGACGAAAACGGTGAAACAAAGATCTTTGTCGCCGTGTACGGAGACCTCGAAACCTCCGTGGACGGCGACGGGAACGAGACGGTGTCCGGCAACTTCACCGTGATGACGGAGGGGGAGGCGCAAGAATCCGGCGCCGTCAAGGTGACCGTCGCGACGACGGGCGGCGACGATGCGGCGGACGTTTACTTCAAAGACTTCGAAACCGCCATGGAATATGCGACTGAGACCGACGGGAAAGTAACCCTCTACGGGGACGCGGAGGCGGAGAAGGTCATAGAGATAACGGGAAACGTCGAGATTGACCTTAACGGCCACACCCTCGACGCGGACATGGTGATTGACGCCGTGACCTACCCCGAAGCGAGTCTTAAGATAACGGATTCGACGGACGTAGGGGGAGAACTCAAGGGCACGGTGACCGTCATTCTCGACGACTCTTCATCGGCGGGCGCATACGCGGAAACTCTCACGGTGGACGGGAGCATCGACATCTCCGACCTCGACGTGAGTCTCAAAGACGGCTCCGCGGACGGCGACGACGCCAAAAACTTCGTCTTTGAGGCGATTGATGCCGACAAAGACGGGGTGAACGATTACTACAAAATCGCGGGTGGCGACGAACACGTACACGCGTACGAGCTTGTCTCCGTGGTCTACGACGAAAAAAGCTGCACCGTGACGATTGTCATAAAGTGCGCCTGCGGCGACGTCTTCACAGCCGTGGAGAAAATCGCCGTGACGTTCGGCGATTATGACGGCGGGACAGGGACAGTCGTCGGCACGGCGGGAATTGAGACCGACGCGGACGGCGACGGAATAAACGAGACATATGATTTTGACATCACGCTTACCCCCGCGGCCGGGGTCGTCACGGAGGACGGCGGCACGTATTACTTCGAGTCCATAGACGACGCCATAGCCTTCGCGGCGGAAAAAGACGCGGAAGGCGACAAGGCCGAGATAATCCTTCTTACCGACGTCGAGAACATAATCGTAACGGGAGACGAAAACGTCGTCATAGATCTTAATGGTCACACCGTGACGGGCACGGTCTCCGTGGACGAGGACGCGTCCCTCACCATAAAGGGGACGGGCGAGATAGACGCCCAGATAGATGTTCGGGGTGACCTCACGATAGAGGGCGGCGACTATTGCGAAAGTGAAGAAAAGTACGAAGGACGGATAACCATTTGTCCCGATGATTCCATAGACGTCGCGGAAGGCGGCACGCTCACGATAGAGGGAGTCGTGGAGATAATTTTGGACGGCACTGACCTCGACATAGGCTCGACGTACGTCGAAGCGGAAGACGGCGACACGGCACAATTCGAGTTCTCGTACGGCGTCGTGATTGTCGGCGATCTCACGATAACCGTGACGGGAGATTCGACCCTTTCCGCGGAAGGCTCGCTGACTATTACGGACGGCGGGAGCCTCACGATAAACATAGAGGGCGGCACGCTCACGCTCGACACCGACGGGAACGCCGTGGAAGCTGTCGTCACGGTGGAAGACGGCGCGAACCTTCTCGCCGAGGACACCTCGGGGACAAACGAAGGAAGACTGGACGGTGAGGTCACCGTGAAGGAAGGCGGATACGTCGCTTTCGAGGACAAGACTTTCGCCGACGAAGGAAACGGACTCGAAATAGTCTTCGAGGGCAACGCGGGGACGGAGAGCGACAAATACATCATGGAGTCCGCCGCGGACGAATACGGGGAGACGTATCAGAGGTCGACGACAAAAGAGGAGCACCTTTCGCACGGCCACGCGTTCGACGTGATAGCCATGGATGAGGACGGCGGCTACGTTTACGAGTTCGACCCGTCCATGTCCTTGATAACGCTGCATTTCACGTGCCTTTGCGGCGAAGAACTCACCTATTTCGTATATCTCACCGAAGACGACTACTACGCCTTCGTGACCGAAACGGACGAGGGGGACGAGACAACTGAGATCGTCGAGATAGTCTATTCCCTGACCGCCGTCGTGGTCTCCACGAACGGCACGAGCGCGGAGTACGGGCTTTACGGCACGGCATACATACCCATGTTCCAAAGGGCTGACGACGCCACGCGCTCCGACCCGGAAAGCTACGTATACTCTGAGGACAATCCTTATTACTACGGTGCCGAGGACGCCTCGTGCACGGAAGGCGGCGAGGACGTATACATATACGGCACTCAGAACGGCGTGTTGATAAGAGAGAGCGTGGGGATAATACACCACGGGCTCGAGGAAGTCGGCGTGGCTGCGGACGGC
This sequence comes from Clostridia bacterium, assembly GCA_021203845.1. GTDB lineage: Bacteria > Bacillota > Clostridia > Christensenellales > Borkfalkiaceae > Coproplasma. The sequence goes on from JAJQAK010000091.1 coordinate 6,751, forward strand.
AGAAAGATATACCACTGCACGGAGTGCGGCGGATACTTCATGGAAGGGTATACAGATATAGCCGGCGACGCCGCGTACGGAGACCTTTCCGAGATAGAGAAAGAACTCGAGAGAGAGGAAATCTTCAACGAAACGAAGGACGAGCTTTTATCCGAGCTCGAAAGCCGGCTCACGGGCTGCACGGGCGACTACGGCGCGGCCAAGGAGGCCTACGACAAAGCCGTGAGCGAGATAGACGACTGGGAGTACGAGTTCGGCGGCGGGGAAGCGGAAGATCGAGACGATTATCTCGAGTCGCTTCTTGCCGAGATCGAGCGGGCGGCCGCCGAGGCGGAGTTTGTGATAGCCGAGGAGACCCAGAAGACCATCTCGGAAAACGAGCTTAAGGACCTTTTCAAGGACATCCTAGACGAAGACGGCAACGTAACGGAAAAGTACGAAGAATATTACAGTGAGACCGCACGGCAGCAGATAAGGGAGCTTTACGACACCGCTTTGCAGGATCTCGGCAACTTCGGCTTTTCCGCGGACGACGTGGAGGTCACGGATTCCGACAGCAGGTATCTCGAGTACACGGAGTGGCTCGAGGAGATGTACGGTGCGTTCGTCCAAAGGATCGCGGACGAGCTCAAATCCGTGGACGTCATCAAAGTGGACACGCACGAGGAACTTTCCGACGAGGAGACGATGTTTAGCTACGTCTCCAACGAGGACGGGATGTCGGGTGTCATAAAGCTCATAATCACCAAGGTGGACGGCGGCAAGCTCGACAAGGCCATAGGCAGAGCGGAAATCGTTTCGGGCGATGTCGGCGACAGCGAAATGACCGAGGAAGAAATGCAGGCCGCGCTGGAGGGCAAGAGCGTCATAGGGGTATATGATTTTAAACTCTGGGACACTCTCTCCGACGTGCAGGTGATAACTTTCAACGGATATTACTATGTATGCCTCCAACTTCCCGAGGAGCTTCAGGGAAGGGACGACCTCCAGATAGTCTATCTCGGCGACGACGGAGTGCTGGAAGTCTACAGGACGTATACCGACCTCGACGCGGGCTGTCTCTACTTCACGACGACGCACTTCTCGCGGTACATCATCATGGGCGTGGAGGAAAAAGACCTCATGCCGCCGATAATCGTCTTAAGCGTTTTCGGCGGGATGGAGCTCATAGCGCTCGTCATACTCATCGCGGTGTTCGTCGTGAGGAAAAAGAAGGAAAACGTCGTGGAAGAGGACGCGCCCGTAAAGAAAAAGCTCGCGGGTTTGGGGCTTTTCCCTCTTCTCGCGGTCATAATCCCGACGGGCGCCGTAGGAATAATAATAGGCCTCGCCGTGGCGAACGCGCTTCTCATCGCGGGGATAATAGTTTTCATATATCTAATCCTCACGAAGACCGGCAAGGGAGTCGTCGAATACGAGCTCGGCTCCTCTTCCGACGGGATCGCACCGTCCGGCTCGGGCACGAGCCTTCAGGACGGGCTCGCGTCCAACTGCAGCGCGATAGACGAGGCGAAAAGAAACAATTCATAAAAACCGTCCTCCGCTTGTGCGGGGGACAAGGCCATATCAAAAAACAGACGGTTCAAGGGTACAGCTTATGAGAAAGGTCAAGGGAAAACTTCTTATAATCTTCGCGGTGACACTCCTTGCCGCGGCCACGGCGCTCGGTGTGACGCTCGCGGTCCGGAGGGGAGGGGTGTCCACGTCGTACGCGGCGGATTCGACTTTCTCCGTCGGGGCAGAGGGATACGACGATTTCGCGTCCGCCATGAATGCGGCGAAGACCACGTCCTCCGCGACGCAGAGAACCGTCACGATGAACTCGGACTACACCCTGTCGTCCCTCTACACTTTGGACGAGGGATACTACGCCACATTGGATCTCAACGGACACACGCTCGACTGTTCGTCCCTTGCGAACGCCATAGACGTGTACGGCACGCTGACACTCCGGGACGGCACGGACGCCTACGGCACCACGACGTCGAAAAACGTGGGCGTTTCGAGGACGTCGTCCGGCACCAAGCCTTACAGAACCATATACTCGTCTTCGACGTTTTCGGGAAGCGAGTCAAACGGCCTGTACGACGGCTCGACGTCGCAGTCCTACAAATATTACGACAGCGGCGCGATAATCGGCTGCCGCAAAAGCGGCAGCTCGTACGCCTACTACGATGCGGGAACCGTGAGGGTTCTGGGCGGCGGCACGTTCAACATGTACGGCGGGACCATAACGGGCGCGAACGCGTACTTCGGCGGGGCGGTGAACGTCTGCGGCACGGACGCCTCGGGCTCATCTTCCAGTCCCGTCTTCAACATGTACGGCGGCTCGGTTTCCGGAAACACGAGCACCTCGAGTGCGGCGGGGATTTTGGTTTCCGGCGGCGGGGAGGCGAACCTCGCGGGCGGAATCATAGCGCACAACGAGTGCACCGCCTCGAGCGGCGGCGGAGCCGACGTGACGGCTACGGACCCCGGATCGACCGTGTCCCTCGGCGAATACAAGACGGGGCTCGACATAAAGACGCCTCTTATCATTTCGGGAGGCAGCGCCGGTTACGGAGCCGGCGTCGGCGTGTGGGACGGCGCGGTCATGTACATGTACGAGGGGACCGAGATTTCCAACAACGTCTCGACAAGCTCGTCCGCGGGCGGCGGAGCTGTCGCCGTGAGCGGCGCCGCGATGTACATGTACGGAGGGAAGATAATCGACAACACCGCCGTGAACAAGGGCGGGGCCGTGTACATTACGGGCGGCACGTTCGTCATGTCCGGCGGCGAGGTAAGCTTCAACGGAGTAAGCACCAGCGCGTACGGGTACGGCAGCCAGCCGGCCTACGGCGGCTCGTTTTACGTCTCCGGCACCTTTGAAATGACCGGCGGATCGATACTTTCCAGCGTCGCCGACACTTACGGCGGGGCGATCTATGTCGACAAGTCGTCTTCCGCGACGATGTCCGGAGGGACGATAATGGGCTGCGCGTCGTATTCGGGCGGCGGGGCCGTGTATGTCGTCGGGACGGGCGAGTTCGACATGTCGGGGACGGCGGACATCACCCTCAACTCGACCTCCGGCACGTGCGGCGCGGGCGTTTTCGTCGAAAAGGACGCTACGTTCGACATGTCGGGCGGCACGATAGAAAAAGGCGTCATCATAATGTCGTCTTACGGCGGCGTGGGCGTCTACGTCGACGGCACTTTCGTCATGACGGGCGGCGCGATAAAGGACAACTCGTTCACCTTCGGGAGCGGCATAGGGGGCGGCGTGTATCTTTCCGGCTCCGGCACGATGTACATGTACGGCGGCGTGGTTACGGGAAACAGCGCACTGACCTACGCCGGCGGCATATACGCCGCGGGCTCGCTCCACGTCATGGGAGGGGTCACGGTCTCCGGCAACACATGCGGCTCGGCAGACTCCAACATATATCT
>JAJQAK010000113.1 GCA_021203845.1 Clostridia bacterium
TCAAAGTGTAAAGATAGCCGAGACAGTCAATCTCGGCTATATCCTATCTATTTAATTCCGTCATTAACACCCGGTCAGCTTTGGATTTCACAAAAAAGGGACAGCGACACAGCGCACAAACTTCAAAATAATATCGTACGAGCTCAAAATCCGTCAAAATTACCGCCATTCGTACTTTTTTTTGACATGAAGACAGATTTTATTGTATAATCCATAACAAATACAAGGAGATGCACATCATGCCAAACATAGACTGGAAAAATCTCGGATTCGCTTATATAAAAACGCCGTACAGGTACATCAGTGACTATAAGGACGGCAGATGGGACGAAGGAAGACTTTCGGAAGACGACAAAGTGGTCATCACCGAGTGCGCCGGGGTTCTGCAGTACTCGCAGTCGGTCTTCGAGGGACTCAAGGCGTACCGCACGAAGGACGGAAGGATTGTCACATTTCGCGCCGATCTCAACGCGGAGCGCATGGTGAACTCCGCCAAAAAACTCGAAATCCCCCCGTTCCCCGCGGAGAGATTCCTGGAAGCGGTGGACATGACCGTAAAGGCCAACGAAGACTATGTTCCCCCTTACGGGACCGGTGCGACGCTCTATATAAGACCCTACGTATTCGGGAGCAACGCCGTGATAGGCGTAAAACCTGCGGACGAGTACCAGTTCAGACTTTTCGTGACGCCCGTGGGACCGTACTTCAAGGGCGGTGCTGTGCCCATTACGCTTCGCGTGTGCGACCTCGACAGGGCCGCGCCTCACGGAACGGGCAATATAAAGGCCGGGCTCAACTACGCGATGAGCCTTCAGGCGATAGTGGAAGCTCACAGGCTGGGTTTCGACGAGAACATGTATCTCGACGCCGCGCAGAGAAAGTACGTCGAGGAGACCGGCGGTGCGAACTTCATCTTCGTGAAAGAAGACGGCACAATCGTCACTCCTCTTTCCGACAGCATCCTTCCCTCCATAACGAGAAGGTCGATATGCTACGTCGCGGAGCACTACCTAGGTCTCAAGGTGGAGCACAGGCCCGTGCCCTTCGAGGAAGTGCCGACTTTCGCGGAATGCGGTGTCTGCGGCACAGCGGCGGTCATCTCCCCCGTGGGAGCCATAAACGACCACGGAAACATAATAAAGTTTCCTTCCGGAATGGACAAACCCGGTAAGATTACGCAGAAACTCTACGAGACACTCTGCGGAATACAATACGGCGAAATCGAGGCTCCGGAGGGCTGGATAAGGGAAATCAAATAGAAAAAATCATAGTAAAAGACGAACCCTCCGGCTCGCCTTTTTTTATGCGAAAATTTTTCTTATCTGTGTCCGCCGCCTCTGGGACCGCCACCACCGGGACGGGGGCCACCGCCGCCGGGACGAGGACCGCCCGGACGGGGTCCGGGAGCGGGTCTCGGAGCGGGACGGGGAGCAGGCCTCGGTCCCGCCATGCGCGCACGGGGAGGCGGAGCATATCTCAGAACCCTCGCTCCGCCATAAGGTCTGCGGCAGTACGGGTCAAGATAATATCTCCCGCGATACAGATAGAGATTCATTATTGCACCGGTCGCCAAAGTAGCGGCAACCAAAGTCGCTCCCGCGATGGGCGCGACGTTTGTTGTGGTGCCGGCGTCGTATGTGGCGGCGGCCTGCTGTTGCTGAACGGCGGCCGTGCCTGTAAGCTGTGCTCCGCAGTTGGGGCAGAACGAAGCGCTGTCGTCTACGGGGCTTCCGCAATTGGAACAAAAATTAGCCATTGTATGTTCACCTCTATATTATTTCTTTATGATTGTAGCATGGATTCGGCATCGCCGTAAAGAACCTTGTACCCGTACCCGGAAATAATGTTGCAAAGCTCGTCCACAAAGTCTCTCGCCTCACGGGAAGGCACCGCCTTTTTGTTGGATATCCAGCCAATCTGGATGTCCTGTGCGGGCCGAAGCGGCACGGACACGATGTCCTCTTTGTTAAGGTCGTTATGAAGTATCCCGGTGCTTACCGTGTACCCGTTCACCTGCGCCATCAGATTGAATATGGTCGCCCTGTCGGACACGTGGATGACCTTTGACCTCGCCACCTCGCTGAAGACCTCTTCCGAGAAATAGAACGCGTTATAGACACCCTGCTCAAATGAAAGATACGGATACTTCATGAGCTCCTCGAGCGTGAGGAAGCTTTTTACTGCCAGCGGATGGTTCTTGCTTATGAACACGTGAGCCTTCGTGTTGAAAAGCGGATGATACGATAGGTGCAAATCCTCAAGTACCCTTTTGAGCGGCTTTCTGTTGAAGTCGCTTACAAAGAGGACTCCTATCTCACTCCTGTACGACGCGACATCGTCCAGGATTTCGTAAGTCCTCGTCTCCCTCAGCGTGAAGTTGTACTCGTCCGAGGAATTGAGGTTCTTGACGGTGTTCGCGAAAGCCGTCACGGAGAACGCGTAGTGATGCGTGGACACGGCGAGCTGGCGTTTGTGCACGCGTCCTTCCAAAAAATGTTCGTTGAGGGAGTCCTCCTTTTCGAGGATGTCCCTCGCGTAGGCAAGAAATTCCGACCCTTCCGGCGTCAGTGCTATGCCTCTCGCCGACCTGTTGAAAAGCGACAGGCCGTATTCGGCCTCGAGCATCTTCACGGAAGAAGACAGCGACGGCTGGGCTATGAAAAGTTCCTGCGCGGCCTCGGTTATCGACCCGCACTCCGCTATCTTCACGAAATATTTGAGCTGCTGCAACGTCATGATACATCCTCCGAACGGCTCTCAGTATGCCCTGGCAAAAAATATCGTGTGCTTTGCCGCCTTTCCGCACGCGACGCATGTCTTCGCCGTGTGATTTTCGTCTATTATTCTCGCGGTCGCGACGCATTTGTCCTTAACCTCGTCTTCGCAGGCCCTGTCGCCGCACCATCCGGCACGAACGAAGTTTCCTTCGTCGACGCCTTTGAGAAGTCCGTCAAGGTCGTCCGCCTCGATTATCCGCTCGTCCATTCTCTTTTTCGCGGCCGTGTACATATCCGCCTGGATTGTCTTCATGAGTCCGTCTATCGTCTCCTCCAAACCGTCCAAATCGTACGAGTCCTTCGTACAGGTGTCTCTCCGGAAGATGACGGCCTTGCCGCTCTCGAGATCTCTCGGTCCAAGCTCGACCCTGCAGGGCACCCCGTTCATCTCCCACTCGTTGAGCTTCCAGCCCGTGGAGTTGTCGCTGTCGTCAAGCTTCACGCGAATGCCTCTCGCCGCAAGGCTGTCTTTAAGCTCCCTGCACCTTGTCATTACATCCGGTTTTTTGTTGTAAGCTATGGGTATTATCACAACCTGCACGGGTGCAAGCACCGGGGGAAGAACCAGTCCCCTCGCGTCGCCGTGAGTCATTATGAGTGCGCCTATGAGCCTCGTGGAGACTCCCCAGCTCGTCGTGTATCCGTATTTCTGCGTGCCGTCCGCGTCGAGGAACTTTATGTCGAAGGCTTTCGCGAAGTTCTGTCCGAGATAGTGCGAGGTCCCCGCCTGAAGCGACTTGCCGTCCTTCATCATGGCCTCCATGCCGTATGTCGCGACGGCGCCGGCGAACCTCTCCTTCTCGGTCTTGAGGCCGCAGATGACGGGCATCGCCATACAGTTTTCCGCGAAGTCCTTGTATACGCCGAGCATCCTCTGCGTCTCCTCCTCGGCTTCCTCCTCCGTGGCGTGCACGGTGTGTCCTTCCTGCCAGAGGAACTCGGAAGTCCTCAAAAAAGGCCTCGTGGTCTTTTCCCAGCGCATGACGTTGCACCACTGGTTCATGAGAACAGGAAGGTCCCTATAAGACTGAACCCACTTCGAGTACATGTGTCCTATGATGGTCTCCGACGTGGGTCTCACCGCGAGAGGCTCGGAAAGCTCCTCTCCGCCGGCGTGCGTGACCACCGCGACCTCGGGGGCGAACCCCTCGACGTGCTCCGCCTCCTTCGTCATGAAACTCATTGGGATGAGAAGCGGGAAGTACGCGTTCTCATGTCCCGTAGCTTTGAACCTCTTGTCGAGCTCCGCCTGGATGTTCTCCCATATTGCGTATCCGTAGGGACGTATGACCATCGTGCCCTTCACGGGGCCGTAATCCACAAGCTTGGTTTTTATGACGACGTCGGTGTACCAGCGCGGGAAATCCGTCTCGATGTCTGCAATCTGTTCCACGAAGTTTTCTTTGGCCATATTCTCTCCTTTGTGCTCACTATAAGATAAAAACTATTGCTGAACAGTATTATTGTACCAAAACTATAGTAGCTTTACAACAATTTTATAGAAGTTTATCGCTTATTTTTATGACACGCCGACGGAGCCAAAATAAAAAAATTTTTTGTTTCATAATATGGCTTTATAGGTTGTATAAAAGCACAATATATTGTATAATCAAAAACATGGAAGAAGACATGATACTCAAACTCAAAAGCGGCACGGACGTGCGCGGCACGGCCGTGGACGGAGCGGGAAAGCCCATGGAACTCGACGACGAGACCGTGGGTCGCATCGTCAAATCGTACATAGCGTTCCTCGCGAAAAAATGCGGCAGGGACGAGCTCACCGTCGCTCTCGGACACGACTCGAGAGTATCCTCTCCAAGGATGTACGCGGCGTGCGAAAAAGCGGCGCTGGATTCCGGAGTCTCGCTCCTCAAATGCGGACTCACATCCACCCCCTCGCTCTTCATGATTTTGAAAAGCGACAGATACTCCTGCGACGGGTCGATAATGATAACGGCGTCCCATCTACCCGCCGACAAAAACGGCCTCAAGTTCTTCACCGGCGAAGGCGGTCTCGAGGGCGACGACATAGAATATATCCTCGAGGGCGCACTCTACGGCAGGGAAATCGCGGGAGAAGGCAAAGCGAAAGATGTGAACTTCCTCGACGAGTACAGCGAAAACCTCGTAAGTCTCGTGCGCACGGCGTGCGGGAGAGACAAGCCTCTCACGGGCAGGAAAATCGTGGTCGACGCGAGCTCCGGTGTCGGCGGATTCTACACGGAAAAGGTTTTGAAGCCACTCGGCGCAGACACGACGGGTTCCGTGAACCTCGAGCCGGACGGGACGTTCCCCGCCCACGTGCCGAACCCTGAAAACGAAGACGCAATAAAGAGCCTCCAAAGCGCCGTTTTAAAGGCGGGGGCGGACTTCGGGATAATATTCGACACGGACGTGGACAGGGCGGCATGCGTCGACAGAGACGGCACGGAGATAAACAGGAACAGGCTGATAGCGCTCATTTCGGCGATGCTTTTGAAGGAAAAGCCCGGGACGATTGTCACGGACTCCGTCGCGAGCGACCACCTCACAGAGTTCATAGAGTCCCTCGGCGGAAAACACTTGAGATACAAGCGCGGATACAAGAACGTCATAGACAAATGCGTGGCGCTTAACAGGGAAGGGACATACTCCCCTCTCGCGATTGAGACGAGCGGGCACGCCGCGCTCAAAGACAACTACTATTTGGACGACGGCGCGTACCTCGTGACAAGGCTTCTCATAGCCCTCGCCTCCGGGAACGAGCTTTCCGACCTCATAAAAGACCTCAGGACCCCCGCGGAGGAGGCCGAGGTGAGGATAACCTTCACCGAGGAAAGCACTGATTTCAAAGAAGAGGGGCTCCAGGTGATAGACGAGCTAAAGCTCATAGCCGAGGAGTGCGACGGCGTCACGGCTGAAAGGCACAACTTCGAGGGATTGAGACTCCGCTTCGACGAGGACAACGGAAACGGCTGGATACAGATCCGGCAGAGCGTCCACGACCCCGTCATCCCCGTGAACTTCGAGAGCGACACCCCGGGCGGGATAAAGGAGATGGCGAAAACCCTCCTTCTTCTCATCGGGGGATACGATTTTCTGAACTGCGAGACGCTAGCCGCGCTCGCGGGCGTGGAGTACGACCCGGACGGCGACGGCGAAGACATCGACATAGAATAACAACAACTGCCGAAAGGCAAAGCATACATTTTAAGGAGTACGATATATGTCTGTTGAGAGTAAATGCGTTGACACGATAAGGGTGCTTTCCGCGGAAGCCGTGGAAAAGGCCAAGTCGGGACATCCCGGGATGTGCATGAGCGCGGCACCGCTCGGCTACGAGCTTTTCGCCGACATCATGAAATTCAGCTACAACAACCCCAAATGGGACAACAGGGACCGTTTCATCCTCTCCGCTGGACACGGTTCGATGCTGCTCTACAGCCTCCTGCACATGTTCGGCTACAAACTTTCCATGGACGACATCAAGGACTTCAGACAGCTCGGCTCTCTCACACCGGGACATCCGGAATACGGAAAAACCGAGGGCGTCGAGACTTCCACCGGTCCGCTCGGACAGGGCATCGCCAACGGCGTCGGATTCGCGATTGCCGAAGAACATCTCGCGGCTACGTTCAACCGCCCCGGATACCCCGTCGTGGACCACTACACCTATGTGCTCTGTGGCGACGGCTGCCTTGAGGAAGGTCTGTCGTACGAGGCCTGTTCGCTCGCGGGCACGCTCAAGCTCGGAAAGCTCATTCTCGTCTACGACAACAACAACATAACGATAGAGGGTGACATCCACACCACCTTCGACGAGAACGTCGCAGAAAGGTTCCTCGCCCAGGGCTGGCAGGTACTCCGCGTTGCCAACGGCAACAACCTCGACGCAGTGAAAGAAGCCATAGAGCGCGCCAAGGAGGACACCACGCGTCCCTCCATAGTCATCTGCAAGACTATAATAGGATACGGCAGCCCTCTCGCGAACAACGCCGACTGCCACGGCGCGCCCATAGGTGAGAAAAACATAGAAGGTCTCAAGAAGAACCTTCACTGGACCGAGGCACCATTCACCGTGCCCGGGGACGTCAAAGAGCATTGCATGTCACTTTCCGAGTCCAAGCTCGTGTACGAGAGAAACTGGAACGACATGTTCGCGGCGTACGAGAAGGCATACCCCGAGCTCGCCTTTCTATATGAACAGTACATGTCGGGCAGACACGCCGACCTCACGGAGCTCTACGGCGAGATGGAGTTCACGAAGGAAGAGGCGACGCGCGTCGCTGGCGGAAACATCATAAACAGACTCGCGGCTATCTACCCCAACCTCATGTCGGGTTCTGCGGACCTCGCTCCCTCCACAAAGACGGAGATTAAGGGCGGCGGATACTTCACGGCGTCCAACAGGGCGGGCAGAAACATACAGTTCGGGATAAGGGAGCACGCGATGTCGGCGATATGCAACGGCATACAGCTTCACGGAGGTCTCAGAGTCCTCTGCTCGACGTTCTTCTCGTTCGCCGACTACATGAAGGCCGGCGTGAGGATGAGCGGTCTCATGAGCCTTCCCGTCGTATACGTCATGACGCACGACAGCATAGGCGTCGGCGAGGACGGGCCCACACACCAGCCGATGGAACAACTCATAATGCTTCGGTCCATACCCAACGTGAAGGTGTTCCGCCCCTGCGACGGCAAGGAGACTCTCGCGGCGTTCATATCGGCGTTATCAGAAAACGCGCCCACCGTCATAGTCGAGTCGCGCCAAAACCTTCCCCAGTACGCCACGTCCGGGCCCCAGGCCGGAAAGGGCGGATACGTTCTCCAGGACTGCGAGGGAACGCCCGACGTGATGCTCATAGGCTCCGGGTCCGAGATTGAGCTTTGCACCGAGGCCAAAAAAGTTCTCGACTCACGCGGCGTGAAGACCAGGGTCGTGTCACTTTGCTGCATGGAGGTCTTCGAGAGACAGCCGGAAGAATACAGACAGAGCGTCCTTCCCGACTCCGTGAAGGCCCGCGTGTGCGTCGAAGCCTCCTCCTATTACGCATGGCAGCCGTATTGCAAAGACTACGGAGAAATGGTATGCATGCACGGTTTCGGCGTGTCCGCTCCCGCGAAAGTTGCGTTCGATTACTTCGGGTTCAACACGCAGAACGTCGTGGACAAGGCACTAAAATCAATCGAAAATGCTAAAAAAGCATAATCATATGGAGGACGTATGGCGAAAGGCACTCCCGAGCAACAGAATCTGGACCTTTACTTACGAGCCGCGGCAAACTTTTACGGGCACATAATGCCCGGGAAGTTTCTGAACATCTACAACAAATACAACGGGGTACATCTTCTCAAGGACGACTTTCTGGATCTCATGTACGACTACAACCCCAAGGGCAAGTGCTACAGGGTGTACACGAACGCCGTCATAAACACGGACGTCACAAACAGCGCGATAACCAGGATAGCACAGGGCCAGGAAGGAAAGCCTTACAATATACTTCCCAAAGAACAGTTCATAAAATGGGCGGTAAGAGACTACTTTCCCAACACCCCCGCATGCCAGTATTTCACCGAGTATCTCACCGTAAAATGCCACGCAACTCCGGCGAAGGCCTCCGAGGCAACGAAAAACATCTATTTTTCCGCGATGAGGGGAGACGACAAGATGGACAGACTGACGTCGTATCTTACCGCAGCCGTGGAATTCGACGTGAACGACATGGACCTTCTCACCGGGCTTTTCGGGGCGCTCATGGATTTTCTGAACGGGGGCGTGCCCCGTTGGATGAACTGCGGGTTCACCCCGAACGAGCTCAGAAAACGCGAAGGATTCGATTTCTGACCGAAAACAAAACCGACAAATTCGGCCGCCTCACACGGGGCGGCCTTTCGTATGTCGAAGAAAACGAAAAATCAGTCTTTGAGTCCGAAATCAAACTGCAGGTACTCGGGAAGTTCCTTTTCGAGTTCTATGTCGAAAAGCACCGTGGGATGGGACCCCTTCGCGTCATTTCTTACGCTGTCGCGGGGATTGACGAGCCTGCCTTTCCCGACGTACGTGTAGGGAAGTGTCTGTCCGAACTCGGATTTAACTTTCCTTATGAAGAGATACGCGAAATCGGAGTTTATGAGCCTCTGTTTTTCCTTCGATTTTATGTCGGACACGGATTCCCACTGGAAAACCCCGGGAGACACAAATTTGTCCTCGTATTTGAGCCTGTTCTCCACGGATTCGTCCTTGTGAAGCGACGCGAATATGACGACGCGGCTGTCGACATAGTGCGTTCCTTTCATGGTGTCTTTAGGATTTTGCAAAAGCTTGAGATTGACCTGTTCCGTCATGTACGTGAGATACGGTTTGAAATCTTCCGTGTCGTCCCCGTATTCCGAGTCGTATCTTCCGAGGCCGTATTCTATTAGATCTTTCACGTACTCGGTGAACTCCGAAGACGCCGACGCAGTCAGCATGTACGCCTCTTGCTCTTTTCTGAGACATTTGAGATTGTCCAGCGCGTGCTTCATTTGTTCGTCCGTGAAACCACCGGTGTTATCCATGAGATATTCTCTCAGGGCGGACTCGCCGCAAATTCCTTCCAGCACGCCTTTAACGAGAAGATACTCGTGTTTTCGCACAAGAGGAAGATACGAGCTCAGCTCATTTATGAATCTAATCTGTTCTTCCGTGAACGTGGGAAGTCCCTCCTCCCCTATGCTTTTGAGAAAGACGTAGTACGAGCCGTTCTTTTTGCCGCTCGTCTTTGCGTTGATGAAGCGGAGAATGTCGGGAGCGCAGTCGCTGTTGAGATACTCCATGTGGGAAGGGTACGGCGAGGCTCCGGTGAATATCTTGAAATTTTTGTAATCCTGTTCGAGGTATGAGCGGCTGTTGAGGTTCTCTCTGTCGAGACTTCTTAAAATCTCCTCCTGGCTTTTTTCGTCTATGAATATTTTGACCCCGTACTCCGAAAGTCCCATTGGCTCGAAGTTGTCGAGGATAAGACCCTTTATGGTGGGTTTGTCGAAGACGAGATTTTGTCCAACGGAACATAGCGCGAAGGCAATCTGTACCGACCGGCGGTAATTGTTACCGATGAGGTCGAGGACGGTGACGTACTCCTTCCCTTCGTATTTTCTGAGGCCTCTTCCGAGCTGCTGAATGAAGACCGTGGACGAGTCCGTGGGCCGCAGGAAAAGAACCATGTTTATGGCGGGGATGTCCACGCCTTCGTTGAGAATGTCCACGGAAAAGAGTATCTCCGTCTTGTCTTCGTCGTCGCTCTGAAGCTCGTTGTACGTGTAAATTCTCTCACCCACGGAGTTGTCGCCCGTGAGATACGCCGTGTGGTAGTAACTTCCCATGTT
>JAJQAK010000043.1 GCA_021203845.1 Clostridia bacterium
GAGACGTCATACACGTGGGGCTTGACTTCAAAAAGATGAAGCCGGAGGAAAGGAAAGCCCTCGCTGAAAAAGAAACATCCGCGGAAGACGGAAATGTATCCGTCGGAAACGACGCGGACCTTGACACACAGGCGGAAGTCGTACATTTTTGCGAGATACGAAAGTACACGATATAAAATTTCAAAGGAAACACAGGGCGGACCATGTCGGCTTCGCCTTTTTTCTTGGGAATCGCCACAAGATGCGCCTCCGAAGCTTTCCCGTTTCAGCCTGTCAAAATCCGATTCGGGACTTGATTTTGACTTTTATTGTGTGCTATGCCAAACAGTACAACAGGGAATAGAATACTGGAGACATCATCGTTCAACCCCGTTTATGGTTTGCGTACCGAGACGGGTCGGTAAATCGACCATACTCCGTCACGTCATGGAAACGGGACTGACGTACGTGCCACTCAAGGATTCCGGAGCGACAAAGCTAGCAGCGGGAATCCCAGAAAGAATTTTTTGAAACTTTCAGGTCTCCGATAATCGCAGATGAGTTTCAAACCGCACCCCAACGCCGTGCTTTTTCTGATTCGCATGAAGTCTTCGTACGGGGGCTCCTTACGTGTCGCACAGAACGACAACGACGCAGCTTCCCATGGCGAGCTTGTCTTTGCAGCCGGAGACGTCGATTCATGTGTCGTCCGATTTGAGGGGCTTGACGTTCCCGGACTTTACGTTCCCGGTCTCAACGGTTATGTCCGCGCTCCGGACCCCGCACCCGCAAAGCTGCTCGAACCGGGTTTCCTCATCGTAACCTTCGCAGACTATCAAAACCTTGCGTATCCGCATGCCGGGTATCTTAATCCTCGCCAATCCTCTCTTTTTTTTGGGAAGGATGACGAACAGAGAGTCGGGCTCCGGACATGCGCCTATGTCGCCCCATCCGTACATGTCGCAAAGGTCCGCGCCTTCAAGGGGCATGGTGTCCATATAGCCGTCGCCAGAAAGGGAGTAAAAGCACTCCCCTCCGTCTTCCCTGTCCCTCCCGGCGAATCATATCCGGTCCTGCCTGAATATCTTTCTGCGGTCATACGGGGTCTCGTCGTGCGCGTCGAAGATAAGCCGCCCTTTGCCCCTGCAGAGGGTTTTTTATGGTCTGCGTCACCCCTGAAACGGAGAGCCCTGCGATCTGTAGCCTGCTTCAAACCGCATGTGCAGATAGATTTTAATTCTGAGTTTGAAATTTTTTAACCAACAATTTAAATGTTTGTCTCCGCATTGTCCCGACACCGGGTCAGGTCACAACAGTCACAAAAAAAATCGTACGAGCACATCGAGGCTTCACTATAAGAACCCACGTCCGTCCCGACAAACTCGTCCCCACGAACCTCTCTTCACCCATTCAAAACTCGTTTTGTTGACTTTTGCCCGCCGAACTCCTTATAATCATAGGAAACTCACGGAGGGAAAGCATGAAAGGTGCGGAAATACTCATAGAATGTCTCAAGGAGCAGGGCGTCGACACGGTCTTCGGGTACCCGGGAGGAACCGTCCTCGACATGTACGACGCGCTCTACATGGACGGCGGGATCCGCCACATACTGACGTCTCACGAACAGGGCGCCGCCCACGCGGCCGACGCGTACGCGAGGGTCACGGGAAAGGTCGGCGTGTGCATGGCGACTTCCGGGCCCGGGGCCACCAACCTCGTCACGGGGATAGCCACGGCGTTCATGGACTCCGTCCCGCTCGTGGCGATAACCGGCAACGTCTCGGCGAGCCTTCTGGGGCGTGACAGTTTCCAGGAGATAGACATCGTCGACATCACCATCCCCGTCACCAAGCACAACTTCATCGTAAAGGACGTGACGATGCTCGCGGACGTCGTCCGCAAGGCCTTCTACATAGCCTCCTCCGGCAGGAAGGGGCCCGTTCTCATAGACATTCTAAAAAACGTCCAGCAGGCCGAGTGCGAGTACACGAGACAGACCCCGCAGCGTTACGGGCACGCGCCCGTTTTAGGGTCTATGCTCTACGGAGCCGCGGAGGCGATAAACTCCTCCCTCCGCCCCCTCGTCATGTGCGGCGGCGGGGTCGTATCCTCCGACGCGGGCGCCCTCGCAAAAGATTTCGCGGAAAAGATTTGCGCGCCCGTCTGCTACACGCTCATGGGCAAGGGCGCCGTGGACGACGGATACGGATACAACCTCGGCATGGTCGGGATGCACGGAAGCGTCGCCGCCGCGAAGGCCGTGACGGACAGCGACCTCATAATAGCCCTCGGGACGAGGTTCTCGGACAGGGTGGCGCTCGACAGAGGCTCCTTCGCGAAGGGCAAGAAGGTCGTGCAGGTCGAGATAGACAACGCCGAGATAAACAAGAACATAGACGCGGACATATCTGTTCTCGCGGACGTCGGGGAGACGCTCAAAACCCTCATCCCCCTCTGTAAGCCCCGGGATCCCTCGTGGCGCAAGGCCGCCGCGAAAAGAAAGGAAGAAGACTCCGCCCTACCCATGGGTTTCGCGGAAAAGATCATAGCGAAAGCCTCGGAAACCGCGCCCCGCGACGGGGTTCTCGTCACGGACGTGGGGCAGCACCAGATGTGGGCCGCGCAGCACTTCGGGATATCCGGGCCGAGAAGGTTCTGCTCTCCGGGCGGCCTCGGCACGATGGGCTACAGCATGGGCGCCGCCATGGGCGCCTCCGTAGGTTCCGGGAAGGTCGTCACGGCCGTCTGCGGCGACGGGGGCTTCCGCATGTGCATGAACGAGTACGTCACCGCCGTGCACGAGAAGCTTCCCATGGTCGTCCTTCTCATGGACAACTCCGTCCTCGGGATGGTGCGCCAATGGCAGAAGATTTTCTATGGTGACAGGTTCTCGCAGACCGACCTGTCACGCGAGTGCGACTACGTCGCGATAGCCGCCGGGATGGGCGGATACGGACTTAAGATCTCGTCGGAGGAAGACATAGGCCCCGTTCTCGAAAAAGCCTACGCCGCGGCGGAGGAAAGAAAGACCCCCGTCCTCGTGGACTGCGTGATAGACAGGGACGAGAACATTCTCCCCATGATAAAGCCCAATTCCGCGTACGACGAACAGATAACCGAGCTCAAGGAGTAACAGACGATGGAAAGCGATAAGACAAAGGAACAGGAAAAGAAATACGTGATAGGCGCGCTCCTCGTGAACCACTCGGGCGTCCTCACCCGCATAGCGGCCCTCTTTTCGCGTCGCGGGTTCAACATAGAGACGTTCTCCGCCTGCGCCACCGAGGACCCCACCATAACCAGGATGACCATGACCCTCATAGGCACGGAGTACAACATGTACCAGATGATAAAGCAGATGGACAAGATGCAGGAGGTCCTCAAGGTAGGCTGCGCCAACGAGATGGACTGCGTCTACCGGGAGCTTCTTTTGGCGAAGGTGCTCGCGGGGCCAAAGGAACGCTCCGAGCTTTCCGAGATAGCCGACATCTACAAGGCCCGCATAGTGGACCTCACCGTGGACTCCCTCATACTCGAGCTCACGGGGACTCCCGAGAAACTCGACGCCTTCGTGGACGTCATAAAGCCTTACACCATTCTAGAGATGGCCAGGACCGGCCTCACCGCCCTCGCGAGGGGCAAGCACGTCCTCAAGGACAGGGACTGCTACTCGGACCACATATTCTGACCTCCCCGTTCACAAAATAAACGATCACGGCCGCCTTCCCGGGTCTTCGGGACGGCGGTTATGTCATGTGTTTTGATTTTATTGTATATTTTCGCCGTATTGCACATTTTTCCACATATATGACTTGCCTTTTCTTCGGAGGGGTGTTAGAATACGGCCACACACGGAGGCATGTCATGGCAGCGGATATTCGGAAGGAAATAGAGACTATAGAGGACGAGCTCGACACTCTCCCCCAGGGATACGTCGCGAAAAAGACGGTGAACGGGAAAGACTATTACTACAGACGAATAAAGTCCGGGACGAAGTACGTGGAAATACCCATCGAACCGGACGCGGTGGAAAACACCAAATCACGGGTGGCGAGACGAAAAGAGCTGGAAAAAAGACTCAAGGAGCTCAACGCCCTGGCGGGAGGCTCGGACGACGAGGCGAGGTTTCGGGAGGCTCCGCCGAGATACAACATGAACGTAAGCACGGGGGACGACCTCGCGGACACTATAAAGGGCTGCGGTGAGCTTAATAGAAGGGACTGCTTCGAGAAACTGAAGGATTACGTGTACGGGGACAGCCGCGGAAAGGTCTTCATTCTTTACGGCCTTAGAAGAACGGGAAAATCCACGCTGATGTGGCAGGTGATTGCCGACATGGACGAGAAGCACTTCGCCAAGACCGCGTACATCAAAACTGGACACCTTGACGGACTGGCCGTACTCAACAAAGACATGGGGAATCTGTACAGGCACGGGTACAGATACGTCTTCATAGACGAGGTGACCCTCATGCCCGACTTCGTAGAAGGGGCCTCCCTCCTTTCCGACGTCTACGCCGGATACGGGATGAAAATAGTCCTCTCCGGAACGGACTCCCTAAGTTTCATGTTCGCGGCCGACGGGCAGCTGTACGACAGATACCGCCTCGTTCACACGACGTTCATTCCTTACCGTGAATTTGAACGCGTTCTCGGAATCAAAGGCATAGACGAATATATCCGGTACGGCGGGACCATGTCAAAAAGCGGCGATATCTACAACGAGGGGGACTCATCCCTCCACAGCCAATCCGCAGTCAACAAGTACGTGGACACCGCGATAGCGGAGAACATACAAAATTCTCTCAAAAACTATCAGCACGAAGGACATTTCAGGCAGCTTGAGGAGCTGTACAGAAAGCATGAGCTGACGAACGCGATAAACAGAGTCGTGGAGGACATGAACCATCGTTTCGCCGTCGACGTGATAACGCGGGCGTTCAGGTCAAACGACCTCGCCAGCTCCGCAAGCATCCTCAGAAACGAAAACGACGTCCTCGACAAAATAGACAGGGACGCCTTCCACGACAGCCTGAGAAAAATGCTCGGGATACTCAATCCCTCCGAGCAGACCGTCCCTATATCCGAATCCCAGGTCACGGAAATAAAGGAATACCTGGAATTTTTGGACATGACGCATGAAGTGGATCTCATAAACCAACTCGGCGACGTCAAAAAAATCAACGTAATCTCCCAGCCGGGGCTCCGCTACGCCCAGGCGGAGGCCTTAATCGACAGTCTCCTTACGGACCCGACTTTCGTTGAAATGAGCACGAGCGGCAAAGACTTCGTGAAAGGACGGATACTGAGCGAAATCCGCGGACGCATGATGGAGGAAATAATCCTGCTCGAGACGAGGCTCGCCACTCCCAAGAATGTCGACGTCTTCAAACTGCAGTTCAAATCGGGCGAGTTCGATATGGTCGTTTTGGAACATAACACGTACACATGCAAAATTTACGAGATAAAACACAGCGACAAAGTAGTCCCCTTACAATACAAATACCTGGAAGACGGGGAACTGTGCGGGATAACGGAGCAACGCTACGGAAAAATCGTGGGGAAATACGTGATCTATCGCGGAGAGACGTGCGACGTGGGAGATATACACTATCTGAACGTGGAGGAGTATCTCAGGGCCCTGTGACGGGGCTTCCGGCGAGCGTCTCGAAATTGCGTCGTTTTACAAATTATACAAATTATATATTTTGGCCTGACTTTTTTTGAGGACAGAGTTTACAATACCATCATGGAGGAAGATTATGATTACTGACACGGAAATTGAAATATCAGCCATTGAGGAAGAACTATCCAAACTTCCGCAGGGAAGCGTCGTCAAAAAAACGGTGAAGGGGAAAGACTATTACTACAGGCGCATAAAATCGGGAGGAAAATACGTCGAGATCGCCATAGAGCCCGATTCTCTGACAAGCACGAAAAACGACGTCGCGAGACGCAAACAGCTTGAAAAAAGACTCAAGGAGCTCAACGCCCTGGCGGACATTCAGAGCGAGGGGGCAAAATACCGGGAGGCCCCGCCCAGGTACCGCATGGACGTCATAACCGGGGAGAGACTCGCCGACAAAACGAAGCGTTTCGGCTCGTTCAAGCGGAGAGAGTGCTTCGAGCAGATAAAGAGCTATGTATACGGGGACAGCTACGAAAAAGTCTTTATACTGTACGGTCTGAGAAGAACTGGAAAATCCACTCTGATGTGCCAAATAATCGCAGACATGGACGAGGAACACTTCGCGAAATGCGCGTACATAAGCACACGGAACGGCGACAGCCTGGCCGTCCTTGACGACGACATGGACAATCTGTATCAGCGTGGATACAGATACGTCTTCATAGACGAAGCGACCTTCATGTCCGACTTCATAGAAGGGGCCGCGCTCTTATCCGACGTTTATGCCGGATACGGGATGAAAATAGTTCTTTCCGGCACCGACTCGCTCGGTTTCAGAATCGCGCAGCAAGACCAGCTTTACGACAGATGCTTTATGGCCCACACCACCTTCATTCCGTACAGAGAGTTCGAGTGCGTTCTCGGAATCAAGGGCATAGACGAATACATTCGCTACGGCGGAACAATGTCCCCGTCCGGAATCTTTTATAACGTGGAGTCCGCAACTTCGGCGCCGTTGGGCTCCTATGTCAACACAGCCATCGCAAAAAACATTCAAAATTCCCTTAAGAATTATCAGCAGGAAGGGCATTTCAGACACCTATGGGGTTTATACCAGAAAGACGAACTTACGAGCGCCATAAACAGAGTCGTCGAGGACATGAATCACCACTTCACCGTCAACGTGCTGACGCGTGAATTTAAATCCAACGACCTCGCGAGCTCCGCAAGCATCCTCAGAAAAGATAAAAGCAACCCCAACAGAAGGGCTTTGGATAACATCGACATAATCTCCTTTACCGAAAATCTGAGAAAAATGCTCGACATACTCAATCTTTCCGAACAGACCGTGACGATATCGGAAATCGAGGCAGAGGAAATAAAGCAGTATCTTTCCCTTTTGGATTTAATATACGATATTCCCGTCGTGGATTGCGCACATTGGGGAAAAGAAGATCCAATCATAGCGATCTCTCAACCGGGACTTAGGTATGCCCAGGCCGAGACTCTTATAAAAAGTCTTCTGAAAGATCCGACGTTCGCGGCGCTGGACCTGACAGTAAGAAAGTCAATACAGGACCTTATACTTAACGAAATAAGCGGACGAATGATGGAGGAGATTGTCCTGCTCGAGACAAAACTCGCCATGACGAATAAGAATGTCGACGTCTTCAAACTGAAATTCGAGATCGGAGAGTTCGACATGGTGGTTGCGGACAACGACACAAATACCTGCGAAATCTTTGAAATCAAACACAGCGACAAAATCGTATCTGACCAATACAAATATCTATCCGATGCGGAAAAATGCAGTACGACAAAAAGACTCTACGGAGACATCGCGGCAAAATACGTGCTGTACCGCGGAGACACGGCTGACGTGGAAGGTATCCGCTATGTCAACGTCGAGGAATATCTCAAATCACTGTGACATGACCATCTGCGTCCAGTTTTGACTCACATTCACATACATTTATTTTGTCGCCAAAACATGCTGCGTCATATGGAGGTGCGTCATGGAAACTTCTCTGGGAAAAGAAATAAGAGAGCTGAACATCGAAATAGCGGCATACCCTATGGGACACATAGTCAAGGAAGTGGTATGCGGAAAAGAATATTACTTCAGACGAATCGGAAGCGATGATCACGTGGAAGATGAAATATACGTCGACCCTAGGCACTTGACGAAATGCGCGCGCAAATCGCAAAAAGGGACGAGCTTAAGAAAAAGCACGATGAGCTGGTAAGCCGGCTCCCGACGTCGCCAGCCGTCATTTCGGAAAACTTCGATCCATTCGAAACCGACATATACGTGAAAGAAAGCCTCGCCACGCTCATAGTTGGCGCCACCATGCTTAAAAGGCGTGACGGCGTAAGCGAAATACAGAGGTTTCTCTCGGAACCGGGACGGTTTGACGTACTCCTCCTTTCGGGGATGAAGGGGGCCGGAAACACGACCATGATGTACCAGACGATTGCCGACATGACCGATGAGGACTTCGGCAAAACGGCGCCATGCGCGTAAAAAGTGGCGACTCATTCATGAAAATGCTCCACGACATAAAAAAGCTGAGACGCCTCGGTTACTCCTACCTTTTCGTGGACGACGTGACGAACTCGTCGGACTTTCTGTCGGGCGCCGATTTCTTCGCGAGAAACGCGGAAAAGTACGGGTTCAAAATGGTGATCACCGGCTCCGATTCCCTGAGCATCGTTTTCGCGAAGGACAACGCGCTGTACGAGCAGTGTTTCCTCCTTTCCACGACGTTCATCCCTTTCCGCGAGCACGAGCGCGTTCTGGGTCCCAAGGGGATTGACGAATATCTCACAATCGCCGGCACGATGAATCCCGGACCCGCCAAGACGCGGAAATCGTCAAAGGAATATATATCCGTATCTGTCGCGGAAAACATACAAAACTCCCTGGAAAATTACAGATACGGCGGGTATTTCAACAACACGGGAGATCTGCACGAAGACGGAAAACTCATAGACGCCATATGCGACGTCGCGGACGAGTTCACCAGGCAGTTTCTGGTCCGTGCGCTGGACGCCAGCGTCATGTCGGAGCGAAAAGACATACATGCCGAGATATTTTCCGGGATGCTCAAAATACTGAGCTCGACAAGGTATCGGTGCAGAGTCGGCGAAAACGTCGTCTGGGACATCAGGTTATATTTGAAAGAAATGGGTGTCCTTTACGAAATGAACTGTTTTGAAATTTCCAACCATTGCGAGGAGAAAACCGTCGACGTCACTTCGCTGCAGTGGCTGGGATACGCGAGAGCGGCGCACCTTATAGAAAATCTGCTGAAAAGATCGGAATTCGCGTATCTTTCCGCCGAAGAAAAAGACATCGTAAGAGGCGAGCTTCTCGACTCGATTAAGGCCACCCTTATGGAGGACACCGCCTTGCTCGAGACGAAGCTCGCGAAACCCGCGGCGCGTGTGTGGGGACTGTCCGCCACGGCGGGGGAACCGCACTGCATGGTCGTGAAAGACAAAGAAAATTCGACCGTTTTTGTGTACGAGCTGGTTCACGGCGAAAGAGGCCCTTCCAATCGGTTCGGCGCGCTGCATATGTACTCGGAAACAGAAAGAATCTTCGGCAAAATAACGGAAAGACGTGTGCTATATCTCGGCGAGACCACCGACACGAGAGGAACGCCATATATAAACGTCGAGGAGTATCTCCGCTCCCTGTAATCTTTGCGCGACAAAAGAGCGACCGTGATTTTCTCGGCCGCTTTATTTCTTAATTTCCAGAAAATTCCACCTCAAAAAGTTTGACCGCGTTGCTGTCCTTCCTCTCCTTTTTCAGGAACATCGACATGTATATCGGCATATACACCGTCCTGTCCTCCGATCGAATATCTCCGTTGCAGGAAAAAACATATCCCCTGTCTATTTTGAAATCAACAACGGCCAGCACCCTGTCCAATGCGCTGTGCTTTTGATAGTTTTTTCCGGATTTGATTTCCAACGGAATCACTTTGTCGTCAATCTCAACCAAAAGATCCAGCTCGCCGAATTTGTGAGAATTGTAGTAGTACGGCGTCAGCCCGTTGCTTTTAAGTCCCTGCACCACGACGTTTTCATATATCGCGCCAAAATTGACGTCCGCGTCGTCCGCCAGAATTTTGACCTGCACGTTGTCGTCGAAATACATGGAAGAAAGCAGCCCGACGTCGCTTAAAAACAGTTTCAGAAGGGTGCGGGACTTGCTCATGAGAAGAGGATACTTGGGGGAGTCCACACAGTACACGGGTATGGCCACTCCGGCATGCGTGAGCCACAGAAAAGAGTTTTCAACGTTGTCGGTGTATCTTCCGGGCTTGATTGTTGTGTATTTGAATCTCTTGTTCTGAGCGTTCAGCTCACTGGGAATGAGGTTGAATATTTCCGACAGCAAGAGCTTGCTGCTCTTTTCGTATTTTGAGACATTGTCTTCATATAT
>JAJQAK010000114.1:0-6287 GCA_021203845.1 Clostridia bacterium
GTTTTGCTTGCCAACGGAAAAGGTATGCATTATAATTTACACAACTGAATGACCGCAAGGCAGAAGAAATCGAGTGAGTCCCTCACAGAGAGACGGTTCCCGGCTGAAAGACCGTCACGGACGAATCGAGCTGTGCGCTGCCCGCACGCATGTGCAAGGTCGGGGGCAATTCCCCGCGGATCCGCGCGACAATCGGACAAAATGAGGCCCGGACACCCCGGGCGAAGTAAAGTGGGACAGCGTTTTCGGGACGCCTTTGCAGTGATTGCGGAGGCGTTTTTATACGTCCTAAAAAGGTACAGCGTATGTTTTTTTCCAAACTCAGAGCGGACATAAGGGCCGCGCAGGCCAACGATCCCGCCGCGCGAAGCAGATTCGAAATCCTTCTCACCTACCACGGAGTGAAGGCTCTCGCCGCGCACAGACGGGCGGCGTTCTTCCACCGCATAGGGCTCAAGACAATCGCGCGGATGATAAGCCAGGGCTGCAAGAGAAGAACGGGGATAGAGATCCACCCGGCCGCCAAAATCGCCCCGGGAGTCTTCATAGACCACGGCTCGGGAGTGGTCATAGGCGAGACGGCGGAAGTAGGCGAAGGGACCGTGCTCTACCAGGGATGCACGCTCGGCGGCACGGGGAAGGAGACCGGGAAGCGGCACCCCACGGTCGGCAAAAACTGCGTCATATCCGCGGGGGCGAAGGTTCTCGGCGGCATAACCCTCGGCGACTACGTCAAAGTCGGCGCCGGCGCAGTCGTGCTCCGCGACGTCCCGTCGCACGCGACGGTCGTGGGCGTGCCAGCAAGAATCGTCAGAATCCGGGGAAGCAAGGAAGGCGTCGACCTTCTGCAGGAAAAGGAGGATCCTCTCCAAATAGAGCTCTGCGCGCTGCGAGAGAGGGTGTTCGCCCTTGAGGACGCGCTGGCGAGGCTCGGAGCCGCGCCGATACCGCACGACTACAAACCCGCGGAAGAAAAAATTCCCGAAATGGAGGAGAAGGAGAGGAAACCTTCCAAAGTCAGTCTTAACGATTACTGTCTGGCGGTAAGGGACGGCAGATACGTCCTCGTCAAAAAACAGCTAAAGAAGGAGGAGGAAAATAAATGAGAATTTACAACACGCTCACGCGCACCAAAGAGGAGTTCGTGCCGCTCGAGCCCGGCAAGGTCAAAATGTACGCCTGCGGGATAACGGTGTCGGGGGAGGCGCACATAGGACACGGCTTCCAGGCACTCATCTACGACATCATGCGCAAGTACCTCATAAAGAAAGGCTACGAGGTTACGTACGCGAGAAACTACACGGACATAGACGACAAGATAATCGCGGCGAGCGCGCTCGCGGGGATTCCCGCCGGCGAGTACGCCGAGATGATGATAAAGGACATAGACAGGGTCATGCGGGCCTTCGACGTGGACGATCCGGACATCTGGCTCAAGGCCACGGAGAACATAGACAACATAATAGACTTCATACAGGGTCTCATAGATTCGGGACACGCGTATCCCACGCCCGGCGGGGACGTCTATTTCGACGAATCGAGCTTTGCCGATTACGGGAAGCTCTCCCACAACACCAACGCCGAGGAGATGTTCGAGAGCGTCAGGATACAGAACGACGAGGAGAAGAGAAACCCGCAGGACTTCGCGCTCTGGAAGAGCGCCAAGGAGGGCGAGCCCTGGTGGCCGTCGCCATGGGGAGACGGCAGACCCGGCTGGCACATAGAGTGCTCCGCCATGAACAGGGCCGCCTTCGGGGAGCAGATAGACATCCACGGCGGCGGGAGAGACCTCATCTTCCCTCACCACGAAAACGAAATCGCGCAGACCGAGGCCCTCACGGGCAAGGAGTTCGTCAAATACTGGACCCACAACGGGCTCATAAAGGTGAACGGCCAGAAGATGAGCAAGTCCCTCGGCAACAGCCTGCTTTTGGACGACCTTCTCAAAAAATACACCAACGAGGCGATAAAGCTCGCGCTCCTTTCCGGAAACTACCGGAGCGACGTGAACATCACGGACGAGCTATTCCCCGAGGCGGAAAAACACCTCACGGAGTTCTACAGGACTTTGGACGCCGTGGAGACGGCCTACGGGAAAATAGAGGGGGAAAACAAAGAGATAGACGCCCGCTTCGACGAGTGCATGGACGACGACTTCAACGCGGCGCTGGCGCTTTCCGACCTTTTCTCGGTTTTCAGAAACATTAACAGAAAGCTCCAGGCGGGCGACAAATCCTGCGTCGCGGACGCCGCGCAGGTCATAAAGACCTACTCGCTTTTGGGAATCTTCAGAAAAAGCCCCGGGGACTACCTCGCGGAGGTCAAGGATAAAAGCGGGGACGAGGGAGACATTCCGGAAGAGATAAAAAAGCTCGCCGAAAAGAGATGGCAGGCGAAGCTTTCCCGCGACTGGGGGACGGCGGACGCCATACGCGCGGAGCTCGATGCCAAAGGCTACGCCGTGAAGGACGGCAAGACGGACTACGAAATCACGAAAAAATGAGAGAGGGAAAAAAAATGAAGACGCTTACATCCGAGTCGCTTCGCGACATGTATCTTAAATTTTTCGAGGAAAAGGGCCACGCCGTCATTTCGTCGGCGTCGCTCATTCCGGAAAACGACCCCACCGTGCTTTTCACGACGGCCGGCATGCACCCGCTCGTGCCGTATCTTCTGGGGGAGAAACACCCGGAGGGAAAGAGGCTCACGGACGTTCAAAAATGCGTGAGGACCGGGGACATTGACGAGGTCGGCGACAACGCGCATCTCACGTTTTTCGAGATGCTCGGCAACTGGTCGCTCGGGGATTACTTCAAAGAGGATATGATTCCCTGGTCGTACGAGTTTCTGACCTCGGAAAAGTATCTCGGAATTGACCCCGAAAGCATAGCTATCACCTGTTTTGCCGGGGACGGGGACTGCCCCAAGGACACGGAGAGCGCGAAGCTTTGGGAGATGTGCGGGATACCCAGAGAGCGCATCTTCTTTCTTCCCAAGAGCGGGAACTGGTGGGGACCCGCCGGCTCCACGGGCCCCTGCGGCCCGGACACGGAGATGCACATAATCTCCGACAGGGGAAAGGCCGCCGCGTTCATCGCGAAAAACACAGGCGACACCGTGGAGGAGATTCCCGCGGACGCCTTTCTCGAAATATGGAACGACGTCTTCATGCAGTACAACAAAAACGCCGAGGGCGGGTACGAGCCGCTCGTGCAAAGAAACGTCGACACCGGCATGGGACTCGACAGGGTGCTCTGCATCTTAAACGGCAAGGAGTCGGTGTTCGAGACGGACATCTTCGAGAAAGCGAAAGAAGAGATAGAAAAGCTCACCGGCAAGGTGTACGGCGAGTCGGAGGAGGTGTCGAGGGCGTACAGGGTGGTTTTGGACCACGTGAGGACCGCGACGTTCATGCTCGGCGACGTGAGGGGTATAGTCCCCTCCAACACGGACCAGGGCTACATCTTAAGAAGAGTCATCCGTCGCGCCGTGAGGTTCGGAAGGGCCCTCGGACTCCCGCAGGGGTCTCTCAGTAAGATAGCGAGAACGTTCGTCGACAAATACGAAAAAGTCTACACGGACATCAAGGTTAACGAAGGGAAGGTCTACGAGGAGCTCGACAAAGAGGAGGAGAAGTTCTCCAAGACGCTCCAGTCGGGCCTTAAGGAGTTCGAAAAGGCTGCGGCGTCTTTGCAGGGAAACCGCATAGACGGCGAGACGGCCTTCCATCTTTACGACACGTACGGGTTCCCCGTGGAGATAACCTGTGAGATGGCGAGGGAGAGAAATCTCGAGGTTGACCTGGAAGGCTACGAGAAGGCCTTTTCCGAGCACCAGGAAAAGTCCCGTGCCGGCTCCGAACAGAAGTTCGCCTGCGGACTTGCCGACCACAAGCTCGAAACCACGTATCTTCACACGGCGACCCATCTTCTGCAGGCGGCGCTCCGCGAGGTCTGCTCGCCCGACATATGCCAGAAAGGCAGCAACATAACCGAGGAGAGGCTCCGTTTCGACTTCAACTTCCCGAGAAAGCTCACGCCCGAGGAGGTGAAGGCCGTGGAAGACCTCATAAACCAAAAGATAGCGGAAGACATTCCCGTCGTCATGAAGGAGTACCCTCTGGAGGAGGCGAAGGCCCTGGGCTTCACCGGGCTTTTCGAGGACAGGTACGGTGCCGTCGTCAAAACCTATTCCATAGGCGACTTCTCCCGCGAGATATGCGGCGGACCTCACGCGCCGTCCACGGGGGTTCTCGGGACGTTCAGGATTCAGAAGCAGGAGAACGTTTCCGCCGGGGTCAAGAGGATTAAGGCCGTCCTTATAAGGGAGTAGAATTTTTGTTTTTTCGGAGGGCGGGGAGCCCTCCTTTTCGCGGTTAAATTTGTGCGCGAAAAGGGATCCCAAAATTGTCCCCGTTTGCCCCGGATTCCCCGAAAAAAGTCGGTTTGTGAGTAAAAAACGGCTTGACTATATTTTTACAAAATAATAAAATATTTTACGTGTTGCGAGAAAAAGTAAAGAGAAATTCGTTTCGGCGTTAGGGTAAGAGCCGAAATCCGAGAGCGACAAAAGGAGTTCACCATGAAGACCTACATGGCAAAAGCCCAGGAAGTGGAGAGAAAGTGGTACGTGGTAGACGCCACGGGCGTGCCTCTGGGAAGGCTAGCCTCCCAGGTTGCCACAATTCTTCGCGGCAAGCACAAGCCTATATATACACCTAACGTGGATTGTGGTGATTTTGTCATAATCATAAACACGGACAAGGTTCTGCTTACCGGAAAGAAACTCGACGAAAAGTTCTACAGATATCACACGGGATACATCGGCGGGCTGAAAGAGACCTCATACAGAAAGATGATTGCCGAAAAAAGCGACCTCGCCGTATACGAAGCGGTCAAGGGAATGCTTCCCAAGAGTTCGCTCGGGCGCCACATGATAAAGAAGCTCCACGTGTACAAGGGACCGGAGCACAATCACGCGGCGCAGAAACCCGAGGAACTGAAGGTCGTCTGAGACTAGGAGAGACATATGG
Source organism: Clostridia bacterium (assembly GCA_021203845.1). Lineage (GTDB taxonomy): Bacteria > Bacillota > Clostridia > Christensenellales > Borkfalkiaceae > Coproplasma. The sequence continues at coordinate 5,033 of JAJQAK010000114.1, forward strand.
CAAAAACTACCAACGTAAAGAAAAAGATCCAGTACTGGGGAACGGGCAGAAGAAAGAAGGCCGTCGCCCGCGTTCGCCTGATTCCCGGGGGCAGCGGACAGATAACCGTGAACGGACGTGAGTTCACCAACTACTTCCCTCAGGGCACCCTTCAGTTCGTCGTAAAACAGCCGCTCGCGCTTCTGGAGCTCGAAAACAGTTTCGACATCTACGTGAACGTCTACGGCGGCGGGTTCACCGGCCAGGCGAACGCCATCCGTCTCGGAATCGCCAGGGCGCTTCTCGAGGCAAATGACCAGTACCGCCCCGCGCTCAAGAAGGCTGGGTATCTCACCCGCGACCCGAGAGTGAAGGAAAGAAAGAAATACGGACTCAAGAAGGCACGCCGTGCTCCTCAGTTCTCAAAGAGATAATTGAAAATACGAAGCCTGCCTTTCACGAGGCGGGTTTTTTGTTTGACGATGAAAAGATACGTCGCCCTCGACATAGGGGCAAAAAACATCGGCATAGCCGTCTCGGACCCGTACAACACGTACGCGCTCCCTTCCTCGACGTATCGGAGGACGAGGCTTTCCGACGACGTCAGGGAGATCGCGAAAATCCTTAAGGACAAGGGTGCCACATGCTGCGTTTGCGGCCTCCCCGTGAACGCGGACGGGACTGAGTCGGAACAGACGGAAAAGACGAGAAGGTTCATAGAGGAGCTCAAAAAGGTCACGGACGTCCCGGTGGTACTCGAGGACGAGCGTTTCACCACGGTGATGGCGGACGGCACGCTCGCGTCGGAAGGGATGGATTCCAAAAAGAGAAGGCTCTACGTGGACGCCGTCGCGGCGGCGAACATCCTGGACGGCTACCTTGGCGCCGCCCGCGGAAAAGAAGAATAAGATTTCGGAGGAAATTATGGCCAAAAAAGACAAAGATGACGAGGAGCTCGACGAAAAGGATTTCGACGTGGACCCCGACGCGGAACCCGTGGAAGACGACGAGGACGACGGGATAATAACCCTTCTCGACGAAGACAACAACATGGTGAGCTTCCGCTTCATGGACGTCACCGTCTACGAGGGCAAGAACTACGTTCTTCTCGTTCCCGCGGAACCCATGGAGGGGTACGACGAAAACGACGTCGTAATAATGGAGTACAACGAGAAAGAGAGCACAATGACTGCCGTGGACGACGACGAATACGCCCAGAAGATCTTCGACGCGTACAACGAGGAGATGGACGAAGAGGAGCTGTTCGCCGAGGACG
>JAJQAK010000114.1:6387-9989 GCA_021203845.1 Clostridia bacterium
ATCTTCGACGCGTACAACGAGGAGATGGACGAAGAGGAGCTGTTCGCCGAGGACGAAGAAGGGGAAGGCGAGTGATTTAAAAATAATGCACATGACGGCATCGCTTTCGGGCGGCGCCGTTTTTTTTGCGCGAAAAAAAGACGGGCGGTGCCCGTCCGGAGTTTGTTTTCTTTACACGTCAAAGTCGCCCTTTATGTCCTTGAGCCTGTCGAGCCGCACTTTGAACCCGTCCGTGAATACGAGGACGTTTTCGTAGGGGTCGAGCTTTTTCACCGTGCCGGTGTGTGTGAGATTTCGTCCGCCGACCTTTTTCGCGTCCGGCTCGAAGTACACGGCGGAAATCTCCATGGGCTCGGGGGAGGAGAGGGCCGCCGACAGTCTGAAGTTTATCTCCTCCGCCATGTCGTCTGCAATTTCGTCCTCCTCGTCGGTGAGTCGGGCGGTCTCTCTTATCGCGTCGTCGTGTCCCACGAGCGCCGCGAAGGGTGCGAACTGGGCGGCTCTGTCCCTCTCAGACATGCGGGCGCGCGTGTCGGAGACGTGACGGGGCATGCCGATTATGTCGTCGTAGGATTTCCAGCTCATTTTCTGTGGCCCCCTATCTGGTTGTTTCTCTCCATCTTCGTCGCGCCCTCCTCAAGGTCGGAGACCTTGACTATGGCGTTTTTCCCGTATTTTTGCTGAATCCCTACGGTGGTCTCCCGGAGCCGTCTTTCCTTTTCCAAAGCCACACTTTGCCTGTCGGCTTCCTCCGCCTGCTTTTCGCAGTCCGAGAAAAGGTCGAGCTGTATGTCGGTGCCGGGCTTTTTGCCCATCTCTTCCGGGACGGTGTCCGCACACACGACGTTCACGCGTCGGACGAAAAGGTTTCTGTCGGTCACCCTGTCGTATATCTCGAGCGCGGCGTCGCATATCACGCGCGTGGAGGCCGTGGAAAAGCCGAGAGCCTTCGTTCCGTGCGCGTGGCGGGGGACCTTCCTTCCGTATCTGTCCCGTCTAGCCTCCCCCGCGTAATTTTCGTCGGCCTCGTAGCCTATCGTGAGGACCACTCTGTCGCAGACGAGGTGTTTTTCCGTAAGGTCCAGCGAGAGGTTTTCCGCCATCTCCCGGACGATGAGGCGGGCCTTGTCAAACGTGTACGGCGCCGTGAGCACCTGTCCGGAGCCTAGGGAGCGGGTGTCCGGTTTGTAGGCCTTGATGTCGGCAATCGTGCAGCTTTCGTATCCCCACGCGTGGTCTATGAGAAGCTCCGCGTTCACCCCGAACGTCTTGTACAGGAGATCCTCGTTGTAAAAGTCCGTCACCTTACCGACGGAGCATTTCGCGACGTCTCCCATGGTTTTTAGCGACAGCGCCTCGAGCTTTTCGGCATATCCTTTCCCGACGCGCCAAAAATCGGTTATGGGGGTGTGGCTCCAAAGGTTCTTTCTGTATGCGGCCTCGTCGAGCTCCGCTATTCGCACGCCGTCCTCGTCGGGTTCGGCGTGCTTTGCCATGATGTCGAGGGCCACTTTGCAAAGGTACATGTTTGTGCCTATCCCCGCGGTGGCGATGAGTCCCGTGGTGTCGCCTATGTCTTTTATTATGGTCTTCGCTATCCCGCGCGCGGACATGCCGTAGTATTTAAGATACGGAGTCGCGTCTATGAACACCTCGTCTATGGAGTACACGTGCATGTCCTCGGGAGCCACGTATTTGAGGTATATCCGGTAGATGTCCGTGCTGTATTTTATGTAGAACGCCATGCGGGGGCGGGCGACGACGTATGACACCGCAAGCGACGGGTCCTCCGCGAGTCTAACGGAGTCGTAGGACTCCCCTATAAGGAGACTCCCGGGCGCGGCTCTCCGTCTTTTCTCGTTTATCTCTTTGACTTTTTGGACCACCTCGAAAAGTCTCGCCCTGCCGGGAACTCCGAGTGCCTTCATGGAAAGGGAAGCCGCGAGGCATATGGTCTTGTCCGTGCGGCTTTCGTCCGCGACCACGAGGTTGGCGGTGGCGGGGTCGAGGGCCCTTTCCACGCATTCCACGGAGGCGTAGAACGACTTGAGATCTATCGCTATGTATGTTTTGTCGCCCTCCATCGCGTGCCTCCCCGTAGTTTTACAGCGATTATATCACGGCCCCGGGCGTTTGTAAAACGAAGGCGATCGCTCCCCATACGCATAAAAAATTTTTACGGCAAAAAACCGCGCAATATTTCCGCATATGGTTTATAATCTTTTTTAGAATGTGACGGAGTAATTTTAAACATGAAAATCACCGACATACTTCAGTCAAAGCGCGCCACGCTGTCATTTGAGGTGTTCCCGCCGAGGACCGGACTCAAGTTCGAGGAGGTGCAAAGCGTCGTCGCGAAGATTGCGAAGCTTGAGCCCGACTTCATGAGCGTGACATACGGGGCCATGGGAAACGGCGCGAGGGAGTTCACGCTCGCGGTGGCAAAAGAGGTCAAGGCGAACGGCGTGACGCCGCTGGCTCACCTCACGTGCATAGACTCGGACAAGGATGACGTCGAGAAAAAGATAGCGGCGTTTTGCGAAAACGGGATAGAGAACGTTTTGGCGCTCAGAGGCGACATACCGGCGGACTTTGAGGGGTTTAGGGAATACAAACACGCGAGCGACCTCGTTGAAGAGCTTGCGAGGGACGGGCATTTTTGCGTGGGCGGTGCGTGCTATCCGGAAGGGCATCCCGACTCCCCGACGCTTTTCGCCGACATAGAAAACCTCAAAAGAAAGGTGGACGCCGGCTGCTCGTTTTTGACGACGCAGATGTTTTTCGACAACGACACGTTTTACAGCTTCCTCTCGAAGTGCAGGGACAACCGGATATACGTGCCCATAATTGCCGGGATAATGCCCGTCACGAACGGCTCGCAGATAAAAAGATCCGTGGCGCTTTCCGGGGGGATACTCCCCAACAAGTTCAGACGCATAATAGACAGGTTCGGCGACGACCCCGTGGCGATGAGACAGGCGGGGATAGCGTACGCGACTGACCAGATAATAGACCTTTACGCGAACGGCATAACGGCCGTCCACGTCTATTCCATGAACAAGCCGGACGTGGCGGCGGCGATACGCTCGAATCTTTCCGGCATTATCTGACGGCCCGCCCCGTTCTCGTGAAATTTATGTTAAAAATCGTCCGACGCATAAATAATGGGTTGTAAACGGCCATGGGCGGTGTTATACTTTGCTTGACAGGAGGAAGGGGATCTCTCTAGCGTAAATACAAAATCAAGGAGATTAGAAATGACCCTCACACAGGCTGTAATAGCCAGAACGAACGATTTGCTGAACGAAAAGAGGATGACGAAAAGGCAGCTCGCCAAGGCGTCCAATCTGTCGGAAGGCACGATTGCCAGCATATACAAGCAGCTCGCGAAAAGTGTTACGCTGTCCACCTTGCAGGCCATATGCGACGGATTCGGCATGTCGATGATAGAGTTTCTGGACTGCAAGTATTTCACGAAGGCGAGTCTCACGGGCGTAGAACACGAGTTGGCGAAGACGGAGTGAGACATCGGCGAAAAGGCGGAAATGCCGTCAAATGAATCGTTCAAAAAAACCATGCTCCGGCATGTTTTTTTTTGCGCG
>JAJQAK010000090.1 GCA_021203845.1 Clostridia bacterium
CCCGGAATATACCGACGACGAGGTCGTGCTCCATTCGAGAACGAGGTTTCTTTTGTTGACGGTTATGTATACGCTCGCGGACGCCGTGGTCGTGAGACTCGTTATCCCGTCGCCGCCCGCCGTGACTGTGACCGTATAGGTCCCGCCGTCCTTTGTGGGGTCCATGTTCTCCTTTTCAAAGTTCTGTTTTTCGGACTCCGTGTCGGTGCCGTGCGTCCAGACGTACGCGAGCGCGACTCCGTCGTCGGCGAACGAACCGTCGGAATCAAACTTCACCGTGTTGCCGTAAACCACCGTGTAGCTGTCCGCGGACGCGGATATCTTGGGAGCCTCCATCGTCCAGACGGGATATATCGTCATGCCGTCGGACAGACGCCCGACGAGCGTCGTAAACGCGCGCCTCGTCTCACTGCCGCTGAGAGAGTACTCCCACGAAAGCGTGAAGCCCGTGCGTTTTGTAACCTCATCCATTATTTCGTCCGCCGTGCTTTCCGTGACGTAGCGGTAACCGCCGTAGAAATCACGGTTGAGGCCCGGCTCGGTGTGTACGGCGTCGTTGCCATCCCCCACCTCCACGGCATATATTTCGGCCATCTTCACGGACACGGTCACCGAGTCGGAAATCTCCTCTCCGACAACGCTCTTTCCGTCCGGGCCAGTGAAATCGGTCAGGATATAATTGGAGAAATTATAGTAGCACCAGCAAAGGTCGATTTCGTTTCCTTCGTCCATGTGTTCCGTGTATTCATATCCGTAAATCTCGTACGGATCGAAAACGCTTCCCCTTTCCGCTATCCACACGGCGGGAATCTCGTATTCGCCGTTGCCGTTTTTGAACGCGGGAAGATACCTGTAGTCTATCTCCACGGTCACATAAACATTGTCGGCAGCGTCTTCGCCGTCTTCGCCGTCCCCCACCTCGGGATACATGGAGTTGGCGAACGCGGCGTACGCCTCGGCGAGAGATTTGGGGGTCGACCTTCTCGAATACGTCGAAACTCCTGCCGATTTTTCGATTTCGTCAATGGAAAGCGAATAGAAATATTCTCTGTACGTGTCTATGCAGTCCGGGTCGGCGTATATGGAGACGTCGTCGCCCATGTAGCATAGCTCCTCGGTGTTTTGGAACTCGACATCCTCCGAACACCGCAAAACAACCGTGTCGACGCCGTCCTGCGCGAATAACGTGCAGTCCACTCCCTTGACCTCCATGCCGTTGAACTCCGCGGGAACGACGATTGTGTTGCCGTTTCCGTCGAGCACGTCGGACGCCACGAGGGAGTCCCTGTTATCGTCGTAATAGCTGTATACAAGCGTGCGTTTTTCAAAAGTGCGCTCTCTGTTCTGTCCGAAGAACCCGCTTGTGGACACGAATACCATGTACACGGCGCCGAACGCGATTATCGCGACGGTGAAGACGGCTACGACCGCGAGGAATCCGTGTCCGCTTCCTTTCGCGAACACCGCGGATAGGATTATGCACGCAATCGAAAAGAACTCAAAGACCAGCCACAGCGTTATGGCGGTCGTCGAGAAGATTACCGTATCGCCGAGGAACATCCACATCGCCATAGCGACGACGACGAGCTTAAGAACGGCGTACACTATGGGCGCCACAAGGGCGCGTTTGAATCTGAAGTTTGTCACGGCGGACAGAATGGTGATTATCACGTCGAGCACAAGGAAGACGATTGGAAGCGCATAGACCGCCCCTTGCACGCCCTCTATTCCGAGAACGACGAGCACGGCGATGTCGGCGAGACACACGATGCCGGCCGAAAGCCAAAGCCATATGAGCCAGAGTTTGGACCCGACTATGCGGCTGTTCAGTTCGCTTTTTGTTTTAGAACTCATATCTCACTCCACGCCTCACTTTCTGTTCTTCCCGGTAAGTTTCACAGCCGGTTTGATGTAGCCCTTGTCGTTTATGTCGAGTTTGTCGAACCTGTAGAGATTGTTCCCCACGCCGAAGACTATTATGGCCGAGTTCTCGAAGCACACGTGCCTCGAGTGAGACGCCGCGGTCCTCACCGTCAGCGGCAGAACGTTTTTGTACACCTTGTAGAGCCCGTTGTCCTCTTTCTCGTTCATGGCCTTGTAGCACGTGTCGCAGTAGCCGTTCTTAAGCTGCCCGTACGAGAGTCCGCACATTCTGCACTTCCGCTCGCCGGTCTTTTCCACCATTCTGGAGGAGACGACGTCGTGGAAAAGATTGGCCGTGGGTTTGGACGTGAAGTCGTAGGGGTCTTTGTACACGATTTCGGCGTACCCGCAGTTTCTGCATAGTCTCGTCTCCTCTCCGTCTTCTCCGCCGAAGTTTATGAGCTGGGGCTCGCAGACGAGCCTTAAGCATCCGGCCTTTCCGTCCGCGCTCATGCTGGCGGCCCTGTTGCAGGTGGGCGTGACCGTGAGATGCCGCATGAGAACGCAGTCGTCCAGATGTCCGTTCTCCCTGAGGGCCAAAAGACGGTTTTTCGTGCTTTCCCTGTCCTTGACCGGCATGCCGTCCTCGTCGGTCCCGTATACGGAAACAGGGAACGCGGGTTCCTTCCCCTTTGGGAACTTTATGCAGTCGTTTTCGACGAGCACCGCGTCCGTCCCGCAGTTCACGCAGGTGAGCGTTATGCCGTTGATGTTGTAGTTGAGCTCGTACACGTCCTGATGTTCGTACGTCACCCTGAACTTTATGGTGGGCCAGTTGACCTTCGCGACGCTCAGAAGCTTTATGCTCTTGCAGTCGAGATGAATCTCGTCCCCCACGCCGGTGGTCTGGCCTTTCGCGAGAGCCTCCCTGCTGCTCTGCGTGAGAAACCTGCTGCGGTTGAAGTTGGCCTCGCCCATATCGCCGTTGAGGTCTTCGTCGAGCTTTATCTTTATGAGCCTGTTCGTGACGTCGAGGTCCTGTTCGTAACGTGCGTCGTTTCTGTCGCCCTTCTTCATGGAAAGGTTCGTCTTTATGGCCGCGTCTATCTGCTCCGCCACGGACCTCGCCATGAGCGTGAGGTCTCCGGTCGCCGCCTCGTACCTGTAGTACATGTAGCAGATGAGCGGCATGGGCTGTCCGACGCCCAGCGTCGCGTCCACGCGGAGTTTCGCCCTGTAATACGTGTCGGTGGCGTTTTTGAGGTTGGCGGTGTCGATGTCGAACACCTCCTCCGACTTGCATCCGAGCCCCTCCCTCATGAGCTCCCCTATGGCGTACACGAAGTCGACGCACTCGCGTCTGTACGAGGTGTCGGAGACCTTGTCGTTCACGTAGAACTCGACGGAGTAGTATTTCCTGTGATACGCGGCCGCGATGAGATCTCTCATGCCCGCCCAGTCGGAGTCGGGCGACTCGAGCGTCTCGCCGCGTCTGAGTTTTCCGAACCACGTGGCACCCTCCCTGTCGAAGCCTATCTTAAGGCCCGAGGCTTCGAGGTCGTCGGAAAGCACGTATGTGCGGTCCGTCGTGTCGTCCCCGGAAGAAATCCGGAATGTTATGCTTGTCTCGGACACGTCGCCTATCGATATCGTCCTGGTGTAGTCGTTGGATATGTTCCCGTAAAACGGCGTGCCGTCCCCGCAGTTCTGCTTCTCGTTTTCGCAGAGGGTCAGGATGCTTTTGAAAAGTTTTCTGTTGGTATCGTTTCCGGTTACCTTAACGGTCACTCTGTCGTATGCCATCTCTATTCACCTTTCCCCGATTCCTGCAGAATCTTCTCTATTTCGCCGACTTTTTTGGCCTCGCTTATCAGTATGCCGCAAAAATACGTGCTGCCTTCCCTGTCTATGTCCCAGAGGTACCCTATGTGCTCCGAGAACGTGCGCATGGGGACTTTCTGAAGCTGTCCGGGGTTTCTGCTGCCCTGCGCCCTGCAGATGGGGCAGTCCGCGCCAGACCAGTCTTCGTTGAAACTTAAAACGTGCGGCTTAGGGCTGCAGTTGAAAGAGTATTTGAGATCTTTGTTGTATTCTATGCAGTCTATGCACTCGTAGATGCTGCGCTCCATGTCTTGATAGCTGCTCTCCGGCATGCACCTGTGCGAGTTTATGCCCCGCTTGCACTTATCGTAGTATTTGCACCTTCCGCCGTCCCCGCCGTCGAGACACTTGTCTATGCACGCGCTGAAGGGCTCCCCGACCTCGAACGCCTTTCTCGCCGCGCAGCCCGGAAACTCGCGTCTGTGCGCGCCGCATCTCGATATGGCGCAGAGCTTGTTGCAAAAATACGCACGGGACCCTTTCTCCCCGGTGGAGCACATAAGCTGTCCGGAGGGATCCATGCATTTGTATCCCGCGTCGCCCTCGCCTTTGCCGCGCATGAATTTGTGCGTCTTGTCGGAAGAACATACGAACTCGCCGTTGTTTATGGGGGACATCATGACGATGTCGCCGCTCGCGTGCGAGCCGGACTGACACATTATGTGCATCCCTTCGCGCTTCGTGTACTTCTCGTCGTACGGAATCTCTTTTTCTTCCTCGGAAAGAAGCCCGCCGCCCGTCATGGAGGACGTGTACATCTTCCCCGCGCTTTTGTTTATTCTCGTGAGATACACGGGCTTTTTCTCCTCCCCGAGGTTGAGGCTCGCCCTGTACGTGTCGTACTCGGTCTTGGTCATTATGGCGACCCTGCCGCACTCGCTGCAGCGCACGGTGACCATCTCGGAGTCGTTGCACCCGGAAAGTATCGACGCGTCGCCGTTGTCGACGGCGAAAAGCCCTATCCCCGTGAAATACGCGAGAGCGTACCCCTCGAGCTCGTTGACGTCGGCCATCGAGTACACGGTGACGTCCCTCGTCTGCCCGAGCCTGAATATACGGCCGATCTTCTGCTCCATGTCGACGGGGTCGCAGGAAACCTGGAAATTGACTATCACGGAGGCCTGCTGGAGGTTCGCGCCGTGGGTGAACCCGCCCTTGACGACGAGCACGCATGCCGCGTTGGCCTCGTCGTTGAACTCGGCTATCTTTTCCTCCGTGTCGGCTCCCGCGGACTCTATGGAGATTATCCTCCTGGTCTTCACCTTTGAGCGGAGAAGCTTGTCGAATTTGTCGTACAGGCTCGCATCCCTCGTGCCGTCGACGTGCGTCACGGCGTTGTTGGACGCCCTGTCGTAGTCGAAGAACACTATCACCTTGTCATCCCTGTGCTTTCTGAGAATCCTTAAAAAATAGTCGAACTTGTTGTCGAACGCGTCCGACGGCGCCCTGTAAGTGTACGGCATGAAGAGGTTGTACTGCCCGTCGTCCGCCGTGACCGCTGCCCTGTAGGACCTCGAATCGGCATCGTTGTCGTCGAAGTTCGACATCATCGTGGTGTAGTAGTCGAGATACCCGCCTTTGAAGCCCCTGACGCCTCTCACCCTGTATTTTTCGTCGTCCAGCCTTTTGAGAAGCGCCCCGACGACTTCCGCGTACCGCGCCTGTGGTGAAGACGTGTCGTCGAAAATTCCGCCCCTCACGTCGCCCTTAAGGACGTCAGGATAATAGACCTCGGGGAACGAGGAAAACACCTTCCCGTAGTCGAGCCTTATGCCGCCGTCTATCTGAACGCCGTCCACCACGCCGCCGCCGAAAGACCCGTCCCTGACAGGGCAGAAGAAGAGGTTGACGACCTTCTTTCTCCGCATGGAGACGTTCATGACGGTGTTCCTGTCCTGGCGTATCATTATGAGACTCAGAAGGTTCTTGTAGGCCGAGGCAATCTGGCCTTCCTCCCTCGCCCTGTACGCCTTCTTTTTTTCGACGACCTCCGTGGGAAGTCCGCTGTTGGGCAGATCGCTCACACCGAGGAAATCGTCTATCACCCTTTCCTTCGTCCACACGTTCGCGGCGTCGAAATCTTTCTCTATGTTCTTTCCCTGTTTTTCCAGATAGTGACGAAGGTGAAGCCTCATGCCGGCGTCGGCGTTGTTACCGAGCTTTTGGAAGTCGTAAATCTTTTTGCCCCTCACGAAGTCGGAGATGTTGTCCGCCCCGAAGCATATGTCTTTGTTGTAGTGTTTGAACTCCTCGTTGTACTCGGCGCTGTGTTCCTCGCTGCTCCCGTTGAAGAACTGCCCGGGGTCGCCGCCCCTTCTGCATATGAAGTACCAGAGCGGGAACATGCCCTTGAGGTTCCCGTTGTGCGGGGTCGCGGAGAGAAGCAGGCAGTAGCACTCCTGTCCGGAGCCGTCCGCCTTCTTCTTGGCTATCATGTCGGAGAGAAGCCCCATGGCCGCTATGTTGTTTTCGTTGCACAGCTCGTGCGCCTCGTCCACGATTATCATGTCGAAGATGCAGCCCGAGGAAAAACTCCTGTCCTTGGAGAGGTATTTGAACACCTCGAGGTCGACGAGAACCGGCCTCACGGGGCGTTTCCCGTTGCATTCTATGTAGTCGGACCATTTGAACGCCTTCCCGAGGTCCTCGGTCACCCCGTCCTTTTTGACGGAAAAGCGATCCTTTTCCTCCTTTATGACGACGAGCGCGTCGCCGAGCCCGAACCTCGTGCATATGACGTCCTCCCACGACGAGAGGACCTCGCTTATCGCCACGATGAGTAGAGTCCCGACTTTTCCGCGGTAGGTGAGCTCGGACAGGACCACGCCCGCCTCGAAGGTCTTCCCGCTTCCGACGACGTCCGCGAGGAGTCCGAAGCCCCTGAGGTTTTCGAGGAACATCTGCGCCGCGTTTTTCTGATGCTTCAGGATGACGTCGGAGTCTCTCCCGCGTCCGTGCATCCCCATCCTTTTTATGCCGTAGCCGTACGTCTCGCCCTCCCTGTACTCGTAGGCGGACGCGGCGATGTTGAGGGACGAGAAGTCGTCGTACCCGTCCAGAACGTCAATGGCCTCCTCCATGTTCTTGACGTACTGGGTGTACTCCTCTATCTGTCCTCTCTCGTCGCCCGTGGCCTCGTTGAACTTGTGGGCGACGTTGGAAAAACTTATTTTTTCCTCTTCGATTGTCTTGTCTTCCTTTTTAGGCATATCCGCTCCTAAAACCGCTTTCTGTCCATTATAACACGCGAAATCCCGTTTGTTGTCAACCGCGGGTTGACAAATGAAATTTTTTTAAACGGGCGTCCCGAACCTGAACTTGTCCGACTTGAAGTCCATGATTATCTCCGACGCCCTCACGCGTCCGGACTCGGTAATCCTTCCCCCGCTCGCGTACTGGACGTTTATGTACAAATCCCGGCTCCTTTCCGTGTCGTTTTTCACGAAGGGGATGACGTTCCCCTCCCTGTCTATCCTCACGCCGTACGCGCAGAACACGCATCCGCCGTCCGAAAGCACCCTTCTGACCGGCTGGGACCTGTTTTTATAGAACATGCACACGGACGACATGCTGCTGTCCCCCGTCACGTACTCTATGTCGAGCATCTCCCTTATCGCGGCGGCCTCCCGCTCCTCCTCCAACGCGCCGAACGAATCGCTGTGCATGGGATTGCCGTACGGAATGTAAAGATACGGCCCGCTCCCGTCCGGTGAGTCGAAGTATCTGACCGAATATCCGTTCTTCTTTTCGTACATCTTGTAGGATCTCGCTATGTCTTCCGACGTGATGTTCGTGGCGTACACGACGAACGGCTTCGTCTCGGGGTCGAATATGCGGAGGTTGCTCTGTTTGAACTCGAGATACTTCCCGTCCGCCGTGAGATTGGGGTTCCCCTCGAACTCGAGGTCCGTTCCCCTGTCCACGAGGACGGAAAAATGCGATTTCCTGTCCCTCGGCACTCTTTTGTCGTTCCACTCGAAAACCGTGCCGTACGTCTTCGTCAAAAGAACGCGGACGCTCAAATTGTTGAGACCGACGAGCGCGCCGCCGACTGCAGGCGCATACGAGTACATGTCCTTTTCGCGGAAAGCGTACGCGTCCCCGGACGAATGCGTGCCGGAAAAGCACTCTATGAAGTTTCCGACCACGACGTCATGTCTCACCTTCCCCACTTCTTCTTTCACGGCGGAAATGAGATCGCACGTTCCCGCGACGCCGCCGCAAAGGTAAATCTTTTCCACGTCCCGGTTCGAGGCTTTGTGGTTTTTGAGCTCCCCAACGACATAGTCGGAGATTTTTTTCGCTATTTTGTAGTCTCCGTTCGCCTTGTCTCCGCTTATCGCGCCGTCCTTTATCCCTATGCTCTCGCAGATGTCGCCCTTGGTTATGTTTCTGAATACCTCCACGTCTCTCACGACGCTCACGGGGACGCCGTGCGGATAATTGATTTCGTGGCTTTGGGAGGAAAAAATGGACTTCGCGCTCTTTATGCTCTTGAGGAAAAGATACGTCTTTGATTTGAGTCCCTTCTCGTTCGTCCTGCCGCTCTCGCCGTATGCCGCGTCGCCGAGGTTCTCCTTTTGGGCGAGGGCCCTCTCGATGCTCTCGCCTATCGCACTGTCTATGTCGTTCCCGCCTATCTTGACGGGATCGCTGTGGCCGGAGAGGCCGTCTATGCAGACGACGAAGTCCCCCTTTATCCTGTGCGTGTTGGCCTTGACGACGGATATGAACTCCTCCCCGAGGTCGAAAAGGAGCGCACCCTTCTCGGTCGACACCTTCCCGGAGTTCGAGGCCATCATCGCGAGGGCCTTGGCGGAGCTTAAGAGTTTGATGTTTTCGTCGCTCTTTATCCCGAAGCCCAGCATGACGAGGCGCTTGTATTCGCTTATGTAGTCCTCCGTGCTGTACTCGCCCTCGAGGTTCTGCTGTTTGGCTATCTTGGGTGCGTACAAAAGCGTGTACTTCACGCCCCCGCCGTTGAACACGTCCCCGACGGACTCCGGAAGAACGTGGCGGAGGAAACTTTCCGCTATGTCAGCGAGATACTTAAAAAACCCTTCGCAGACCATCTTCGGCGTAAAGGAGGGTGCCTCGAAATGGAGCGAGTCGTAATACTCTCTCTTCTTTTTGTCGTAGCCTTCCTTCCCGTACCTTATGTAGTACTGCTCGTCGATGTCGTGGGTCTTGGGAAAGTTGAAGACGGGGAAAAGATGCTCCCCTGCGTAGAAGCCGGCGTTTTTGTACACGATGGACAGAATGTCCTTTATCTTCACGACGGTGTCGAAGGATGTCTCGTTTCGCCTCCCTATCTCGTAGCCGTAGCGCCATAAGTTAGACGCGGAGTCGTAGTGTGCGATCGCGGGAATGGCCGAATCGGAATACTTCGGGTCTATCACGCGGGATATTTTGGCGGAGCCGTCGTCGTCGTGATACGCGCATGCGATTTTGACGGTGTCCCCGCCCAGGTCTATACAGATGTTGACGTCTTTTTTCATGGCAAATTTCCTTCGGTAAACGGCTTAATTATAACACTTTTTTGTTTTCGTTTGCAATAGAAAAAACCCACTTTGGCACCTTTCGGCGAAAATGTCAACCGGCGGTTGACAGGTTGCCGTCCGCAGCCGACATGAAAGAAAAAGCACCGTCTGTCGGTCGGCTGTTTTTCGCAAAAACGCGACCGCGAAAAAAAATCATCGGGGCAGAGCTTCCAAAAAAAACCGTCTTTGTCTTTGCATGAGGAAAAGCCCCGCGGAAATTTCCGCAAGGGTCTGATTTCTTCGAATAAATTACATTTCCGATAAATTCCCTTATGATAACGGAACACTGCCGTCGGCCGACACTTTTCTGACATCTTTCCCATCGACGTTTTCAACGAGAATCGCGAGTGCCTCCTTGCCGTAAAACGATATACCGTATTTGAGCACACGCGAATGAGTCTTCGTCAAATCCCTCGCGTAATTCCTTTTTTCTATCTGTACGAGAGCATCTTCCGCGGACTCCGTCATGAGCCTTTTCTTCGTCTCCCTGTACTCTTCCGCCG
>JAJQAK010000081.1:0-8364 GCA_021203845.1 Clostridia bacterium
CTATGTCGGCGTCCTGCTCTATCGCTCCCGACTCGCGAAGGTCGGAAAGCTGCGGCTCTTTGGCCTGTTCGAGACGGCGAAGCTGCGAAAGCGCTATGAGAGGCACGTCGAGCTCTTTGGCCATTATCTTGAGCTCCCTCGTTATTTTCCCGACTTCCTCGGCCCTCGTCTCCGAGTTTCTTCCCGAGCCGTTGAGCGACATGAGCTGTATGTAGTCAACCAAGACGAGGTCAAGTGCCCCTTCCTTTGCTTTTATTCTCCTGCATTTGGAAAGGATCTCGGCGGGTGTTACCCTCGATGAGTCGTCTATGAAAAGCCTCGACTCCTGTATTCTTTTCTGCGCGGGCGCGAGCTTCTTCCAGTCGGCGGCGTTAAGCTTGCCGGCGAGGGCTCTAGACATCGACACCTGCGCGTTGGAGCAAAGGAGCCTTTGTATGATCTGTTCCTGCGGCATTTCCAGGGAGAACACGACGCACACGCACTTTTTCTCGCCGAGGAGCGCGTTTTCGACGATGTTCATGGAAAGCGACGTCTTGCCGCAGCCGGGGCGCGCGGCGAGCACTATGAGGTCGCCCTTCTGCAGGCCGTTTGTGAGCCTGTCGAGCTGTATGAACCCCGTCTCCACGCCGCGGAGCGCGTCCGGATTGTCGTGTATGGCCTCGAACTTCCGTATTACCTGCTCCACTCCCCCGCTCGTCCTTATGTCTTTCATTGTGGACGTGTCGTAGGTCTGCGATATGTCGTATATGAGTTTTTCCGCGTCCTGTATGTTGGCGTGCGAGTCGTCGACGGTCATGCAGTTTTTCTGTATCTCGCCTGCGGCGCGTATGAGCCTTCTGTTCGTCGAATCCCTCTTGACGATGTCGTAGTAGTGCCTGTAGTTCGCCGCCGTGGGGACGGTGTTGGTGAGCTCGGAGACATACTCTATTCCGCCGCATTTGTCGAGATACTGCTTGTGCTCGAGCTTGTCGGACAGCGTGACAAGGTCCACGGGCTTTCTCTCCGTGTAGACCTCCTTCATGCACTCAAGTATGTACTTGTGCGACTGCTGGTAGAAATCGGCCTCGTCCAGCGTCTCCAGCGTCTCGGGCAGTATTTCGTTGTCTATGAGCATACACCCGAGAAGCGACTGTTCCGCTTCGAGGCTGTTGGGCAGTGTGTTGTTTTCCGGCATGATGAATCCTGTTCTGCGTTATTTTATGTCGCTCAGCGACTCGAACTCTTTGAGCGTGTCCTCGAACTCCTTCATGGCGAAATCGAAAGGCGCCGTCGTTTCCAAATCAACCCCCGCGAGTCGGAGAAGCGACACGGGGTCGGAAGACGAGCCCGAGCTTAAGAAAGCGAAGTAGTCTTTGACGGCGCTCTCGCCCTCGGTGAGAATTCTGTTGGCGATGCTCATCGCGGCTATTATCCCTGTGGCGTACTTATATACGTAGAAAGACCTGTAGAAATGGGGAACACGGCACCACTCTATTGAGATGTCGTAGTCGTGCTCGACCGCGTCGCCGTAGTATTTTTTCCCGAGGTCGGCGTAAATGCCGCAAAGGAGCTCCTTTGTGAGTGGCTCGTTTTTCTCCACGGCGCCGTGCGCCTCGTACTCGAACTCCGCGAACATCGTCTGTCTGAAAAGCGTCGTGCGGATGGTCTCGAGATAGTAGTTGAGAAGATATTTCTTGAGTGCGATGTCGTCCGTTTTGGCGTACAGATATTTAAGAAGAAGAACCTCGTTCACGGTGGAGGCGACCTCCGCGACGAATATCTTGTAGTCCGCCTTGGCGTACGGTTGATTTTTCGACGAGAAGTACGTGTGGAGCGAGTGCCCCATTTCGTGCGCTATCGTGAAGACGTCGTGCGTGTCGGGCTGGTAGTTCAACAGGACGAACGGATGGTATCCCTTGATGCCTATGCTGTATGCGCCGGAGCGCTTGTTTTCCGTCTCCTCGACGTCTATCCATCTCTCGTCGTGGGCCTTTTGCAAAAGTCCCTGGTACTCCTTCCCGAGAACGCCCAGGCCTTCGACGACGAGCGCGTAGGCCTCGTCGTACGGAAGAGAAATCTCCGCGTCTTCCACGAGGGACACGTACATGTCGTAAAAATACAGTCTGTCGTATCCGAGAATCTTTTTTCTGTCGGAAACGTATCTGTGCATGGCGGGCGTGCCCTTTTCGACGGACTTAAGAAGATTCTCGTACACAGCGGGCTTCACGTCCTCCCGGAAAAGAGCCTGCGACAGGCAGCTGTCGTATTTGTAGACGCGGCTTAAGAACACGTCCTTTTTGACGTTCCCGGCGTACACGGCGGTTATTGTGTTGATGAGAGAGTTATACGTGGCATAATACTTTTCGTAAGCCTCCCTCCTTACGTCCCTGTCGGGGTCTTTTATGAGCATTCCGTAGAGTCCGTGCGTGAGTTTCACACTCTTTCCTTTGTATTCAATCTCGGGAAGCGGAAGGTCCGCGTTGTCGAGCATTCCGAATATGTCGTAGAACGAGCCGAGCGTTTCTGAGGAGAGTGCCATTATCATTTCCTCGTCCGCTCCGAGAACGTGCGCCTTCGTGGCCTTGAGTCTTTTTATGGAATAGTCGTAATCGGAAAATGCGGGGTCAGCTATCACGTCGTCGAGGTATTCGTCGCTTTGGGCGCACATCTCGCTTTCGTAAAACGACAGCGAAGCGGCGTATTTCGCGCAGAGCGAGTCTATCTTCGCGCTGTATGATATGTATTTGCCCACGGACGCGTCCTCGTCGTGGCGCATGTTGGCGTATATTGCGAGATGCGAAATCTCGGCGTCTGCCTCGTCCGTTTTTTTGAGAAACTTCAAAAGTGTCTTTTTGTCGCCGAGCTTCCCCTCGTATTCGGAAAAGTCGGTCATTTTTTCCGTTTCGGCGTAAACCCTTTCCCATTCCTCGTCCGTGGCGAAGAGGTCCTCTATCGCCCAGATCCTGCTTTTTTCCACATCCTCTCTTTTCATTTCGTCCCACCTTTTGGTCAGTTTTTGTTCGAATGTATCGGCGCGGGTATGAGCCCGCCCCTTCTTATGAATTTCGACGGCGACTCGGAGTGCACCGGCATCACGGGCGCGCGGCCCAAAAGCCCTCCGAAGTTCACCTCGTCCCCCACACTCTTCCCCGGCGCGGGAATCAGCCTCACCGCCGTGGTCTTGTTGTTTATCATGCCTATCGCGGCCTCGTCCGCGATTATCGCGGATATGGTGTCTTCCGGCGTGTCTCCGGGCACGGCTATCATGTCGAGACCTACGGAGCACACGGAGGTCATCGCCTCGAGCTTGTCCACGGTGAGCGTCCCTTTTTCCGCGGCCTCAATCATTCCGGCGTCCTCGGACACGGGTATGAACGCGCCCGAAAGCCCGCCGACTTTTGAGCTTGCCATGACCCCGCCCTTTTTGACCGCGTCGTTGAGCATGGCGAGACACGCGGTCGTGCCGTGCGTCCCGACGCATTCGAGTCCCATCTCCTCAAGTATCTGCGCAACGGAATCGCCTACGGCGGGCGTGGGAGCCAGAGAGAGGTCCACTATGCCGAATTCCGCTCCGAGGCGTTTCGCGGCCTCGGCCGCCACGAGCTGTCCCGCACGCGTTATTTTGAAAGCCGTCCTCTTTATGAGTTCCGCAAGTTTCGTGAGATCGCACTCGGGCGCGCCCTCCAGGGCGTGTCTCACGACACCGGGGCCCGATACCCCTACGTTTATGACGGGCGACGCCTCGCCTATACCGTGGAAAGCCCCTGCCATGAACGGGTTGTCCTCCACGGCGTTGCAGAAGACGACCAGCTTCGCGCAGCCGAATCCGTCCCTGTCCTTTGTCGCCTCGGCGGTCCTTTTTATGACGTTGCCCATGAGCGACACGGCGTCCATGTTTATGCCGGACTTCGAGGAGCCGACGTTCACGGACGCGCAGAGCCTGTCGGTCGTCGCGAGTACCTCGGGTATCGTGTTTATGAAGTCTTTCTCGTACGGTGCCATCCCCTTGTGCACGAGAGCGGTGTATCCTCCGAGAAAGTCTATCCCTATGTTTTTTGCGGCCTTGTCGAGTGCCTTGGCGACGAGTCCGGAAGCTTTCGCGAACGGCGCTGTTATTATGCTCACGGGAGTCACGGAGACCCTTTTGTTCACTATGGGAATGCCGTACTCCGCGGAAAGCCCGTCCGCGACCTTCACGAGGTTCTCGGCCTTCGCGCACACCTCGTCGTACACGGCGTCCGCTGTTCTGACCGCGGTCTCCCTCACGCACGGAAGAAGGGACACGCCCATGGTCACCGTGCGGATGTCGAGATGATCGCTTTCTATCATGTTGATGGTTTCAAGTACGTCCTGCGTGCTGAACATGAATAACGCCCCCGTCAGATGTTGTGCATGGCGTTGAAGATTGCCTCGTGCTGGAGATGTATCGACATCCCTATTTTTTCACCCATTTCCCGGCAGTCCGCCGAGAGTTTTTCGAGCGGCTCGGACGCTCCGGAAAGATCAACCATCATGAGCATGGCGAAATAATCGTCCAAAATGGTTTGCGAGATGTCCAGGATGTTTATTCCTTTTTCGGAAAGATAAGCCGAGACCTTGGCTATTATTCCCGTTTTGTCTTTTCCCACCACGGTTACAACCGCTCTCATGTCGAAACCTCCGTTTTATTGGTTAAAATTAATGAATAGTCAGAATCCGAAGAACTCCGGAACCTTCTTGTTCCAGAACGTGTACCAGCCGGTCACGGAACCTATATGCGCGAGCGACCAGTCCGTGACGACCCCCACGAGTGATTTCACGCTCACGTCCCCGTACCTTCCCCTCGAGTCCGAACTTATGTCGCGGTTGTCGCCCATAAGGAACATGCAGTCGTCCGCGACGGTGTGCCCCTCTCTGTCGAGAAGTCCAAGTGAGTTTACGGGGAACGTGTTCACGGGTTTGGAAGGGTCGTTGTAATCGGAATCGAGGTACGTCTCCTCCACACTCACGAAATCGTCTTCTCCGGCGTACTTTATATAGAGCTGACCCCTGTCGAGATAAAGAGTGTCGCCGCCGAGGGCTATTACCCTCTTTATGAGTCTGTTCGTGGAGGTGTATACGTTCCCCGAATCGTCCGTGTACGAATAGGACGCGTCCACAACCACCACGTCGCCGTACGTCGGCGTCTTGTCCCTTATGAGGACGTAGTCGGCGTCCCAGATGTTCGGCTCCATCGATTCGCCGGACACGTATATGCACGTGAACGTGTTGGTGAAAACTAAGACGAGCGCAATCACGGCGAGAAGCAAACAGATTATCACGTCGAGCACGATGTCCCCGTATCCGTCTTTCTTATAAAGTTTGGAAAGAGGAAGCCCGCTCATAGCTTTATGTTAAATCCACATCATGTTGTTCACGCAGAAAAAATTCTCCGACAGCACCGATACCCTGTCCGCCGAGGTCATCGACAAAAGAGGCTTTCCGTCGTGCGTCTTGAATTTTTTCGCGTCGAGACACTCACCCTGCCACACGCCGCCGAGTGACTTTATCTCGGCGCGGTAGGTTTCGCCTTCGTCCGACGAATATATCTCCACGGTAACGGTCGCTGCTTCGTCGGTGTAAACGTCCAGCTTCAGAACGCTTTCATCCCTGGGCGAAAAGCGTTTCGACGAAGGTTTCCACGTCAGAAATCCGCCGGGCGCGGTGATTCCCAAGTGTCCGTCGCGTTCAGTGATTTTGGGATACACTCCGGCGTCGGTGACGAAAAGTCCGCCGCACGCGGTCTTATTTGATTTTACTGCGGAAAAGCCGTCCAGTACGTCGCCTTCGTCCCCGCTGTAGAAAAGAACTTTGCACGCGGGTTTGGAGTTTCTGAAAAGTCCGGAGATTTTTTTTCCGTATATCTTGGACCAGACGGTGAACCCGTTGGAATAGCGTGCTCTCGCGAACACGAAGATCTGCCTCGTCTCCCTAAAAACGTCGAGCCCGAAGTAAAGTTTCCCGCTCTCGGCGTTCTCGCACATGAACCTCGCCTGCGTCCAGTGCCGTTTTTTGAAGTCGGTCTCGTCCTCCGCGTAAAAGAGGTCGCAGTGCTCCATCTGGCCGTCCGGATCTGAGGTTATGCATGCCACGAGGTTTTTTTCCTCGTCCATGACTATCTCTATGCCGGAAGGTTCAGGAACGAATATCTGCCTGCCCGCCACGAAGTTTTCTAAGAAAAGGAACATGTTCTCCGTGGCCTCGTAAGATATGAAGTCCGTACAGGGGAGCGAATACAGAATGGAGCTCGATTCCGAATATTCCGGGTTTATCCTCGAGAACGTGTCGTATGCTCTGTCGCAGTCGAAACCCGGGTCGTTCACCGTGCAGAGCATCATGACGGGACATTTCACGTACGGCGCGTAGGCGTGCGAGTCGATTCCGGCGACGTATCTGCGCCGCTCTTCGTCCAGCTCGGGCTCCTGGTTTTCGAACTTTCTGAATCCTCTGCAGTAGTCCCAGCCTGCGGCTGAAACAGTCACCGCGCACGAGAAGCCTCCATTTGTTATGGCCTTCCAGGCTATCTCCCCTCCGTCTCTGACTCCTACGACCGCTATGTTTTTTGACCCCGTGCGCCATTCGAGAAACTCCCTTCCGTAGAGGGCGACCGCACACCACTCGAACCAGCAGCTTCTGTCCGCCCTGCCGCCGGATGACGCCCCGTGCCTGTCAGTTTTCACGACGTTAGCGTATGAGATGCTTTCCGGGTATCTCGTGTAATGCTCTTCGCCTAGCCCCGCGCCGCGGTAGTCTATCATTAAGACGGAAAAACCTCTGTTTGCGAAAAGAAGAAGCACGTCCGTGTCTATGCCCCGGGCGGAGTCCGGCAGATAGAGTAAAGCTTTGTCGGAGGGGCGATTCCCACTGAACGCGAAGGCCGCGAAGAATTTGACTCTTTTCCCTTCCCCGGCGTCCCTGCCGAAGATGTATATGTACTGTATCGTGATGTCGCCCGATTTTTCCTCCCTCACGAGCTGCGGTTTGAGCTCAAGGCCGACGTTAAGGCCGTCGAAGAAGGTTTTTGGGGTGATTATGTCGTCTGACATTTTTTCCTCTGCCGGGGCGGAAACAGGCGTCTGTTTTTCAAATTGCGTTGATTTTTCCGCTCCGAGAAATTATAATTGAACATGCTACATTATAGACTATACGAGCCTCAAAATCAAGCACAAAAGGGAGTTGAACCGCCGATGGCTTTCGTCACCATGGACCGCAGGCTGAATGACAAATCGTTCACCAGCGTGGAAAACATCTTCATAACGAAGTACATAAAGTACCTTCCGGGCGACACCATAAAGGTGTATCTCTACGCGCTCTACATCGCAAAAAACGGACTATCCACGAGTACCGTCGAAGACATGGCCGTGGCGCTCGAAATGGATACCGAATTCGTCAAGAAGCAGCTCACGGAACTCATGAAGTACGACCTCGTCAGAATCGTGTCCGAATCGCCGCTCGAGGTGGAGATTTTAGACTGCCAGAACATAAACGGGAAGCCCAAGAAGTACAATTACGAGCAGTACGGCGGGTTCTACACCGCGGTGCAGAAAATTCTCAACGAAAGAAACGTCATGCCCGGCGAGACGAACGATTACATATATTACATGGAAGAGTACGGCATAGAGGCGCAGGCCATGATTAAGATCATCGGCTACTGCGCGACTCTCAAGGGCAATTCCATAGGATATAGGTACATTAAGACCGTCATCCTCTCGTTCATAAAGGAAGGGTGCGTCTCCGAGAAAAGGGTTTCCGAAAAACTGGACGCGTTCCGCAGTGCCACTCCCGCGCTTCTCAGAATATTCAACGAGTGCGGCATAAAAAGGATGCCGGACCTTGACGACGAAAACTACTTCAAAAAGTGGACGGGCGAGATGGGGTTCAACGAAGACGGAATCATCGCCGCGAGCAAGCTGTACAACACGAAGTCCGTCGAAAGAATAGACGAGGCGCTGACGGAGCTTTACAACAACAAAAAATTCGACAAGCTTGAAATGAAGGAGTACTTCGCGGCAAGGGAGGAGCTCTACAAGGCCGCACGCAAAATCGCGAAGAACCTCGGCGTGTACGTACAGGCGCCCGAGCCTTACGTAAACAACTACGTCGGAAAATGGTACGACGCGGGATACACGCTCGACACGCTCGTTCTCATATCCAACAGGTGTTTCCTCATGGGCAAAAACAGGTTCGAAGACATGAACGCGTTCATAGATGAGCTTCTCAAAGAGGGAGTCGTGGAAAAGGGCGACGTCGAAGACTACGTCATAAAGGAACGCGACACGGACGAGTTCCTGAAGTCCGTCCTTTCCGCCTGTGGGCTTATGAGACACGTCATCAAAACCGACAGGGACAATCTGCTCCTTTGGGAAA
>JAJQAK010000081.1:8464-9689 GCA_021203845.1 Clostridia bacterium
GGGCTTATGAGACACGTCATCAAAACCGACAGGGACAATCTGCTCCTTTGGGAAAGCTGGGGGTTCGACAGAGAGATGATTTTGAACGCCGCGGCGCTTTCAGCCGGAACGGCGAAGCCCGCGGCTTACATGATGGGCGTCCTTTCCAGGTGGAAGTCCGACGGCATCATTACAAAGGCAGAATATGAGGCAGCCAAAGCCGCTGGCGGCGCCGAAAACGCCGGTTGGGACAAATCAAGAATCGAAAAACACTACTCCGATTTGAGACACGCCGCGGAGGACAGGGCCGAGAAGGCAGAAAAGATATGTATGACCGACCCCGGGTACAGGGAGATATCCGGAAAGATATCCGCCCTGACGAGAAAGCTCGCCTTCGCGGAAGTGAACGGAGACGCCTCCGCGGAAGATATGAACGATGAGCTCGAAGGACTCGAAGATGAAAAGGAAAGGATACTTTCCGAACTCGGATACACCGGCGAGGATCTCGTCCCGCAGTATTCGTGCAAACTTTGCGGCGACACGGGCTACGACGATAAGGGAAGGCCGTGCCTTTGCATGAAGCGCCTTTTGGGCGAAAAATAAGCAAGAAAAAAAGCCGTCTCCGGGCGGCTTCAATTTTACTCCGGGTATTTGAATCTTCTGTATTTCGTAAGTCTTTCCCTGTACTCCCGTATATAGTGCTTTGCCATGCCGAGATTCTGTTCGAGCCAGTTTCCGCACTCCCCCGGCTTAGCCCCCGGAATCTCACCCTCGAACGAGATTATGAAATCCAGCATTTCAAGAACCATGGGATACGCTTCTTCCGCCGAGATGTCGCCGAAAAGAGCTATGTAGCACCCGGTCCTGCATCCCATCGGTCCGAAATACACGACGTCCTCTTTGTACTTCGAGTTTCTGAGAAATGTCGCCCCGAGGTGCTCTATCGTGTGTAGCGCCGGCATGTCCACGACGGGCTCCCTGTTTGGTTCGGTTATTCGCATGTCGAGCGTCGTCACGGTGACGTCCCCCCTTATGTCCTTTCTGGATACGTAGAGGCCCGACCTAAGTTTCGTGTGGTCCACCGTGAAGCTCGGTATCTTTTCCATCTTCTCTCTCCTTTTTCTTAATAAAAAAGCATCGAAAATCAATTCAATGCTTTGGTGGAGCTGCTGAGCGGACTCGAACCGCCGGCCTCTTCCTTACCAAGGAAGTGCTCTACCTCCTGAGCCACAGCAGCAGATGAATT
>JAJQAK010000154.1 GCA_021203845.1 Clostridia bacterium
GAATCTCTCCGAACTAAACGAGTACACTTGATGCGACTTTTTTAAACTTACCATGTTGACTTTTTTAAACTTACCATGAAGCCGACGCCGGGAAAGTTCGACATCGACTTCGCGGAAAAAAAACTGTCACAGAAAGGGGGCCTTACACCCCCTATTTTTTTTCTTATCGTCTTATGTAAAAATAAACTCACCATGTCGCAATCTTGCCGTTCTCGCCATAGTGCCAGAAATGTCCCTTCTCATAAGGCTCTTTCTCGCTGTAAAAAAGTATGGTGTAGGAAGGTGCACTGAAGTCTTCTTCCGGATAGGGACACTTGTCGTCTATCGCTATTTCGTCCCAGTCCTCCTTCGTTCCGGCATAGTATATACGTTTCAAAGCCTCGCACTCGTGCAGAAGCCCGTACCCTATCCGCATGACCGACGCGGGTATCAGTATCCTGGAAAGCGCCTCGCAGCCCGAAAACGCAAACTTTCCTATGCTCTCCACGCAGCCGGGAACCACGAAATTTTTGAGCGACACACAGTCACTGAACACCCCTTCCCCTATGACCTCGAGAGTTTTCGGGAGAGCAACCGCGGAAAGCGAGGAGCAGTCGCAGATGCACCAATCCTCGAGCTCGGTCACGCTCTGCGGGATTACGAGCTGCTTGAGCGAATCGCAGTTCTCGAACGTGTTCTTCCTTATCGTCCGAAGCCTTCTGGAAAGCCTTACCGTCTCGAGCCTCGCGCACATGGAGAAAACCCCTTCGCCGAGGTCCGTCACGCTGTCCGGGATGGTTATGCTTTTTAGCTCCGTGCAACCGGAAAAGGCGTCGTCCTCTATGAACCTCACGGAGCTGGGAATCTCCACGGACGTCACGTTTATAAGGTCCGCAAAGGCCTTTTCACCTATGCCTATGACGGGTACGCCGACGAACTCGGAGGGGATCACTATGTCAGCGTCCTCGCAGCTGCCTATCTCCGATATCACGTATCCCTTGTTGAGTCTTTTCATTTTGAAACCGGAACTTGCCATTCGCAGCCTCCTCAATAAGTCGTTCCGTGCGGGGAAAGCCCCCGCGCATCTTTAGAATACCACGCAATCCGGCTTCGGTCAATATCGGAAAAAAATACACACGTAAAAACGGCGCCGTTTTCGGCGCCATGCGTTTTCGTGAGATTCAGACTTCAGTTCCAGATGGCCACGTTCCCGTCGCCGTCCACGTACCACCCGTCCGTGCAGTCCGTGGGTTTCTCGCTGCTGTAATAGTACGTCCTCGCCTGCTCTATCCACTCGTTCCCGGCCTCGAAGGAGATGCCGTCCCAGTCCACGCCGTCTCCGACGTAGAAAACCTTCTCAAGCGACTCACAGCGGTAGAACGCGCCGGGACCGATGTCCTCCACCCTCTCCGCCATCACTATGCTGTCGAGCGAGCGGCATCCCGAGAATGCCTCCTCCGAAATCGCCTTGAGGCCGCAGGGAAGCACGACGCTCTGAAGCGACAAACACCCTTTGAACGTCGCGGGGCGTATCTCGGAAAGTCTCTGCGGAAGTATTATGTTCGAGAGGAACACGCAGTCGGAAAAAACTCCCATGCCTATGGCCACCACGCTGTCGGGGACCCTCACGTCGCTCAGAGACGAGCAGCCGCAGAAGGCCACGTCCTCTATGTAGGCGACGCCCCTCGGTATGTCTATCTCGGGCAGCGATATGCACTCCCCGAAGGCGCCTTTCCCTATGTTCACGAGGCTTTCGGGAAGGTCCACGCGCCTAAGCGTTCTGCATTTTGCGAAAGAGCACACACCGATGTACTCCACCCCGACGGGTACGGTTATCTCCTCGAGGGCCTCGCATCCCGCGAACGCATGGTCGCCTATCTCTTTGAGAGAGCGGGGAAGGTTCACGCTTTCCAGAGACGAGCAGTCACGGAAGGCCGACGCGGAAATCTCCTCAATGCCGTCAGGAACGGAGATCTTCTTGAGAGATACGCATCCGCAGAAAGCCGCGTCGCCGAGATTTTCGACACTCTCCGGAATGGACACCGACTCCAGGCACTCACAGCGGAAAAACGCCCCGTTGCCGACGAAAGTTACGCCGTCGGGGATTTCCACGTGCACGGCGGGCGTGCCGTCGAGATAAAGCATGCGGCTGTAGCGCACGGGGTTTGAGTAGGAGTCAGCGAAATCGAGCGTGCACCACGCCGCGACGTCGTCCATGAATACGGATTTCATCCCCTCGCAGTCCGCGAAAGCCTTCGCCCCAACGCGCCGCAGCGTGTCGGGGAAATACACCTCACGAAGCGACGCACAGCCCGCGAACGCCTTCTTTCCTATTGTCACGATACCGTCCGAGATGTACACCGTCTCAATATCTTTGTTGCCGCGGAAGGCGTTTTTCGCTATCCCCGTGACGGGGAGTCCTTTATGAAAGGATGGGATGACGAGGTCTATGTCTACACACCTTCCTATTCCTTTCACCACGTAGCCGCCGCTTTTCTTTTCGTAATCGAGCTTTCTGCTTTCCATTTTCGTTTTCTCCTCAAACGCGCTTCTTGATTTTTTCATCATTCTTCTTATTGTCATTATACCTATATGCCTCCGTCCCGCGGTCGCCTTCCCGGCGACAAATTTTTTTTGCGAAGGGTCTTCCCCCTTGACCGCACGTACATCATAACACACGGTATGGGGCGGTTTTGGTACACGCAAAAATTTTTTGAACTTTTCCCGGCGAAATTTTTCCGCACGCGAAAAAAGAGCCCGCAACAATGCGGGTCGGTACGTTTTTTTTCGTTCAGTTTTTTACGGGGATTAAGGGTAACACGACGCCACCTCTCACGTATATCCTTCCGGGCGAATCGATGGCCTTTTGTCGCCATCATGGCTCAGAGGACGCATCCCATAGCTTTCCCCGCCTTGTTCGCCATTCCGATTCTCCGGTCAATGCCGTCTCGCTCCGTCCATCGCGCGGCTTACAGAATCTTCTCCGTCATTTTCAAAAATCCCAGCGCTTCGTCCAGATTTTTCGCGATGAATTGGCATCTCTCCCTTTCCCTCTCTGAGGGCGCTATCATGTCCAAAACCATAACCGGTCTGAACCCGCCCCTCACGGCCGCCTCGATTCCGTTGGGGGAGTCCTCCAGAACGTAGCAATCCCCGGGCTCAAGTCCCAGGCCTCTCGCGGTCTTTATAAAAATCTCGGGGTCGGGCTTTGCCACCTCGACTTCGTCTCCGAACGTCATGCAGCCGAAAATTTTTTCGCAGTCGACTGACGCCTTCCTGAACATTTCGAGAACGCGCGCCTTGGCGTTGGACGAGGCGAGTCCGAGCCACACGCCGTTTTCCTTAAGGTAGGTCACAATATCGCGAAAACCCGGTTTCAGAGGGACGCCGCATCTTTCTATCTCCGCGTCCACGTAGTTTTTCGTGAAGTCGCGGTACTCGTCCACGTCCGCGTAAAAATCCGGCATGGCGCGAAGTTCCGCCCTCACGAGGTTCTCGTCTTTGCCGCAGCACGACAGTCTGAACTCATCCGTAAGCTTGACTCCGAACTTCTCGTTCGCGACGTAAAACGCCTCCCTCCATATGGGTTCCGAGTCGAATATGACACCGTCCAAATCAAATATCACGCCGAAATCAGCCATACCGCCTCCGTAAGCAATGGGGTGCCCGCCGTCTTCACGAAAAACCTGAGAAGATCAGGGCATACCCGTGTCTTTAGAATACCACGTACGGCCACGGAGGTCAACCTATGGACTGCTCTTTTGATTTAAAAATAATGCGTATTCCGCAGACGTTTTTTTGTAAAATTCGAAAGGAAAACAACGAAGTGAATCGACCCGCTGTCTTTTTTCGGAATTACTGTTGAACCGGTATAGGCTATCCCTCCGCCCACGGCACGGGTGTATCCTCGACATAATGCCAATACCGATACGCATATACGGCCGGGCGCGTCTCGCTGTAAAAGTACTTCTTCGCGGTCGTCAGCGGATCCTCCACAGTGGAATTTTTTTCGAACGAACCCCACATTTTAATGTGGTACCACTCCGACTCGCTCCCGCCGTAAAAAACCGACTTAAGAGCGGAGCATCCGTAAAACGCCTCATACCCGACTGTCTTCAGACTTTTGGGGAGAACGACATATCCGAGGCCGGTACATCCCTGGAACGCACAATTTCCAATCTCGACTACTCCTTCCGGAATAATGACGTTTTTAAGCGAAACACATCTTTCAAACGCACAAAGCTCGATTTCGGTCACACTCCCGGCAATCGTAACGCTTTGAAGCGACCTGCAACCCATAAACACAAACGCTCTCACGGATTTTAGCCCGTCAGGCACCGCCACATCGGTAAGCAACTCGCCGTTGAGATAGAGATCCCCACCGCAATACAAAGGATATGCCGTTTCCTCGTCAAAAAAGATACCAAGCCATGAATCCAAATCCGTGATGCAGACGCGGTGCAAAGACTCACAGCCTTCGAATGCGTCTTCATTTACATACTCCAAACAGCTTCCGTTAAATTCCACACTTTCGAGATTCCGGCATCCGCAGAAGGCCGAATCGTAAATTTCGAAAAGCCTTTCCGGCAATATGACTTTTTCCACAAAATTGTTGTTCTCAAAAGCACCGCTTCCTATTGCCCTCACACAATCCGGAACTTTGACGACACGTTCCCGTCCTCTGTATTTTTTCAGAAGAACCTCGTCCTCTATGTCAAACGCGTTATCAGGTTTTATCTCGTCTGTCGACCGATAAATTCTGCCGCAGGAAAGACACTTGTAAACACCGACTTCCGTCTCCGCGATGTCACCACCACAGGCTGTGCATTTTATAATTTCCAACATAAGGCTAACCTCAGATGTCACAGATTGTGTTTCAGAAGAAACTCGTTTGAGATGCACTTAAATGACAGCTTGGTATCGTGGCTCCTTATCACCAGGCCCTCCCGAAGCGTGTCGCGAAGCTTCGACGTCCCGTCCGCCGCCGCTATCATTTCGTCAACCGTGGGAAGAAGAACGAAGTTCGTGTCGAGTATGGGCACCCACTTCAGTCCGTACTTGGAGACGACGTCTCTTCCGGCCTCGCTGTCCAGCTTCACGCCGTCCAGTATGAGGTTGAAGCAGAATATCTCGTGCTCCTTAAGAGAATACTTATTCCCCTGTATGTCCGGTCCGAGGATTTCGCCCTGCAGAACGACCGTGGATACGTTTTTCTCCTTCATGATGGATTTGAGAACGCCCTCCATGCCGTACTTCGTCCCTATCTCGTGGTACGCGTCCACGGGTTCGCCCTTTCCGGGAGGGGTGAGCCTTTTGTTACGGCTGCAGACGATGTATTCGGTTTTTCTTCCCCTCCGGCGCAGTGCGTAAGTCGAGGACGTACCGTCCACCTTCTCCGTGACGACGAGAGGTACTCCCGCCCACTGCTCGAGGATTTCCGGGGCCTCCTGGAGCCTGTACTCGTCGGTCTTCACTATCCAGTCCGGGAATGGAAGCAAAGTGGGCGTTTTTTTGTGAATGAAAATTCTTCTGAACCACTTGTAGGTCATGAACTTCGCGAATGTTTTGTTCGCCATGAGCCTGGGGTGGTTTTTCTTGAAGGTGGTGAGCGCGTCGGGACGCTTTACCTTGGGCACCTCGTCCTCTATCTCCCTTATCCTGAGCACGGACGTGAGGTCGTCGCCTATCCCGTATTCCTTTCCGTGAAGAATCTCTAGCGGGAACACAATCCCCTGGGATATGGTGCCTCGCATCTTGAGCGTCTTTATCTTGTACTTCCTGTTTTCCAAAAAAGCGAAGTCGGGATTTTCTTTGTCCACGACGGAGTCTATCTCTATGTACACGCACAGGTCCCCGACCTGGAACTCGTCCTTCTTCGCTATGCACTGCCAGCCGAGAACTCCCACGAGCTCTATCCTGTCTGCGCCCTCTATGGGACGCTTCCATACTATTTTCTCTATGTGAGCGAGCTTTCTCATACATCAAATCTCCTTACTTTTCCGCGAACCGGAACCGTGCATTCCGAATTTTCAAACGACTCCCGGACCTCCGTCTCTTTCCCCTCAGATCAAACCCTGCAGTCCGCGGTTCTTATATTTCCGTTTTCGTCGGTGTAATAACTCTAGCAGATAGGGAAAAATAGCGCAAACAGAAAACATGATAAAATAAAAAATTTAAGAAAAAACTTTTTCTGTGATAGGAAAGTCGTGTCTTTTTTATCAATATTGTTGATACACGTGACAAAAACGAAACATGCGTTAATAAAGACGCCATTCCCTGAATCTGTGATTTCTAGACATGCCGCAATAAAAAAGAACAAACGCATGCCCGTTCTTTCCGATTCCTGGTAATATGTCCTCTTTATTCATGATATGTCTCAATCCTTCGAAATATTCCATGGCCCCGTGTCGACATCAACGACATAACCGTCTCTCCCTGTTCTTTTGAGAAACATAGACATGTAGATAGGCATATGGATTATGCCATCCTTCTTTCTTATGTCTCCGCTGTTGGAAAAAACGTATGCTTTTTTCAGACTGTATTGTTCGATGCAATAATGCAACGTAAAAAGGCCATATTTTTGCAATAATGCAAAAATAAGAGCGGGCAGTCAATGTCCGTTCTTAAAAATCTGTTCAAGCCGTACCCGATGTGAGTCCTATCCGAGGTATACGCCAAAGCACTCGGCGGCCTCTGTCGCGGACGCTTCGTCGAGCACCGTGTCCTTATAGCCTTCCATGTCGGGATAACAGTATGTCGTGGTGGCCGTGGTCGTGTTCTTGAACCCGGAGACCTTCGCCTCGTCGTACGTCTCCACCATGAGCAGACGGAAGTTTCCGTCGAACGTGAAGGTTATCTCCACCTTGCTGAAGGTCGGGGCCGAACTCGTGCCGCTGTGGGTCATCATGGAGTACTTGTAGTAATACACAGAGTACTCATTGTCTAGCTCGAAGTGTTGCGAATACGTGCCGTCGCCGTTGTCAACGACGTCCCCCGCCTCAATCACCGTGTAGTCGTTCACGGCGTAAAGGCTTATCTCGTCGGGAAAGAGCCCGTACATGAGATAATACTCCTCCTCGGTGAGGGAGGTCACGTCTGACTTCCACGTAACGTCGCTGAAAGACGACTTGTCGTTCGAGGGCTTGGAACCGTCGCGAAGATACGCGTGTCTCGCCTGTCCCTCGGTCGAATCCCTTCCGCACACGAACGCCGCCTGATGCGAAGTTTTGACAAAAGACGAATAGGACTTCTCGTTCGCGAGCATATAGCCGTCGCGGTAATAGATGTCGGTCCACGTCTGCTGTTTGTTTATGAGCGCGGTCGCATAGTTGTCGGACACGGCCGTCCATTCGCTCTGGGTCCCCATGACGTACGCCATGTAACTTACGTTGTCCGTGTTCCCGCTGCCGTCGAGAGGATCCGCGTCCTCGGGCGCGAGCTTGTTGAAATACGTGATGTCGTAGCCGAGTTCGTCGCCGACCTGGTATCCGGGATTGACCGACCTGGAATTTACGTTTTTATCGCCGCCGCATCCGACAACGCAAAGCGCGAGGCAGATTGTGGTAAGAGCGGTGACGGAAACGATTATGATTTGCTTCTTCATGATTCCACCTCCTATCTCGGTCAACTTCTTCTCCTTTGAATATTTACGAAAACAATATTTCCCTTTCTACACCTATATTATACGAAAGCCCGAAATCTGCCGCAACATGCGCCGGAAAAATTCTTTGTCACCTCTTTTTGCTACATTTTGTGGGTTGTCATAGTGCATAATGACAAATTGTTCCGACAAGGGTTCCGTCTCACAAATACGGCTGGCCGTACAAACTTAGAAGCGGTTCAGACCGCACGACCGCCTCTCACGGATGGAAGTATTCCTCGAATTTTGTCCCCCAAACGTGGTAACATGCCCACTTTAACGCGGTAAAATTACCCTGTCAAGAGAGATTTGCGGGGCAAAATTACCTTTTATCAAACTGTCAGCGGGCTTTCATTTTTCTTTCGGAAATCTTCAAATTTTTCGCAAAACCTGAAGTGTTACAATGTTTGTAGACACATAATAGGTGGCGCGAGCCTGTTGAGGCCAGTCTTCGTGGACACAATCCGGCCCTAAAAGCTGGCGTTGTGACAGCGAAAAAATGACCTCCGGATGAGCCTGAAGTCGGGCTCGGTCAGACGATTTCCTTTACACGAAGACCGCCTATATAACAGACAGGCAGCAGATTTATGTTTTTGCGATGTGTCGCACGCTTTGCCGGCGGCCGCATTGACGCAACAGAGTTCTATCCGAAAACCACGTCACGGAAGAAACGACTTGATGAATCATTCGGCGATGTTCGATGTTTTTGTCGTTCTATTTTTCCGAAAACGCTGTTTTAATCTCCCCCGTCCGTCCCCGCATGGTATAATACGGGAAAAGAGGCACGGAGTGAAAATTATGGAAGGAGACACATTCGGCGAAAGACTTCATGCCGCTCTGAAGGCCCGCGGCGAGACGGGCGCGTGGCTCGCGAAACAAATCGGGACGACGACGGCAAACATCTCAAGATACGCGTCCGGGGAATCCTATCCGCTGGCCCTCAGGTACCTCGCTCAAATATCGGTCGCCCTACGCGTCTCGACGGATTACCTTCTCGGAGTGACGGACGTCATGGACCCCGTGGCGAAGGACGAGAGAGTCGTCAAAAACTTCGACGACAGATACTCCTATCTTTTCCAAGACGAGGATTTTCTGACGTGCGTGGAGGTCTACAACGCCCTTTCCGACGAGGACAGGAAGTGCATGACCGGCATCGTGAAGCAGTACGGCATGAACAGAAACGCCCTGGACATCGACGGGAAGCCGTCCACGTCCGGGAAAGCTGGAGATGACAAATAACCCGAAAGGTTGAAAGAACTCAATCAACCGACAGCATGATAAAACGGCCCGACATCCGATGTGTCGAGCCGGTTTTCAGTACCCGTCAAATTTCACATTTCCCGGTTATGCCTGACCTATCTCCCCTAATTCAAGAGTGATGTTTGTGAACTCAACCACGGTGCCACGGCACGCGAAGAAGCAGATGTACGCGTTTTCATAGTCGGACGCCGCGAAATCAAAGTCGGTATACGTGTACGTGTACGTGGTGCTTCCGCACTCCACGGTGCAGGTTGTGCTCTGACCGCCGCCGACTCTTTCAATCGAAATTTTCATGGTGTCGCCGACCGCATACACGGAGCTAAGCGTCTGCTTTGTGGTACTGAGCGAGGTGTTCTCCCTGGAGAATATGACGTTCGTGGTATACGGTGCACTCGATCCGGAATTATACATACCAGATGCCACATAGTTTGACTTTATCACCGCACCGGCAGAACTGTTGTTATCCGATATCGGCAGATAAATGTCGTCACGAAGCATCATTCCAAAACCTTCCTGATCCGCCGACGAAGCAGCCGATGTGGAATCGTGGTTCGCCATCGTGACGGTCGCCGTCGCCTCTATCTTGAAGTTCTGCGTCGCGGCAATGGGAGTGAACACATATGAAAGTCCGTCCGAACTCGATGAAATTTTTCCTTTCCGTGTGTCGTAGTTTTGACCGACGGTAATTTTTCCCGCCGAAGAATCCAAAGCTCCGGTAAATCCGCCCGAGC
>JAJQAK010000098.1 GCA_021203845.1 Clostridia bacterium
AGCTCGAGGACGGCGTTCCTGCCTTCCGTTATCATAAGTTCAACAGCTCCTCCACACGGTCGTATTCGCCTGTGAGGTAGAGATACCCTATCACGGCCTCAATGCCCGTCGAACGCGAATATTCCGCGCTCGTGGCGTGTTTCGCGTGCGTGGGCTTTTTTGCGTTCCGCGCCCTTCTGAAAACGTCTCTTTCCTCGTCCGTGAGATATCCCTCGATTCTTTCCAAAAGCTCGCTCTGGCCTATCGCGGAGACCTTCTTTGCCGCGAGTCTCTGATGCTCCGCGGGTTTCACGTCGGCGGACAGGGCGAGAGCGCGTCTCACTATGAGGGACTGCACCGCGTCGCCCACGAACGCCAGGGTTATCGGACTTATCCGCTTCGCGGTTTCCCTGTCCACGGGGGTCATAAATTCCGCCATAAAACAACACTCCTTTACGTCTACAAGTATACAACCGACGGCCTTAAAAATCAACAAGTTAATCCGACACTCGCCGTTAAAAAGAGCACCCCGCGCGGCAGGCCCGGGATGCGGATTTCGCTTAGTGACGAAGTCAGATCGGCAGGTCTTTCTTCGTGAAATAAACGGCGCCGGCAAGATACGTGCACACCGCTATGACTAAAAGCACGGCGTACTCCCACAAAAACGAGAGGTCCACGGACGCCGTGCCGACCGTCGCGGCGGCCTCCGTATCCAGAAGCGTCATCAGGGAAAACCAGTTGAAGACGTTGAGCGAGCTTACGCCGAGCCCCGACGCCACGAGTATGTCCGTGCCGAAAAGCCCTATGAGAGTCGCCAGGAAGAACCACACCACGATCGCCCCGCCGAACGCGGAGGAGCGGCTGCTGTGGTTGAAAAGGCAGCTCCCGAGATAGCATATCCCGCACATGGCCTCTATGAGAAGATACATCCCGACATACAGAACAATCGTGGAGGACACGAGCGCGTCTCCGAGAAAGATTGCGTTGGAGATTATCTTCGTGACGCACATGAGCACCGTACCGACGAGGGGCACGGCCACCATGAACGTCCCCTGCGTTATGACCACCGCCGACCTTTTCGTGGGCGTGGAGAGAATGAACGACATCGACCCCCTGTCCACCTGGCTTGCCACGACGTAGTTGCCGACGAGAACCGCCCATATCGCGAAGGGGAGAATGCCTATTATGTGGTAGTCCATGAGGTTCATGAAGATTACCGGGTCTATGGACGTCACGCCGTCTATCATGTCCGCGTCGAGACCGGAGGTCTCGAACTCCGCGAGGGTTGCGCCCCAAACGGAAAGATTTTCCCCGGTGAAGTAGCCAACCTCGCCGTGCAGCACGCAGTAGTAGTCGAAATACGCGAGATACGCGTCAAGCCCGCTCTTGGAAACCTTGATGGCGTCCACCGCCTGAATGAACCTCTCCACCGTCCTGCCGGTTTCCTCGATTATCTCCTGGTATCTGTAGAGCTGAGTGAGATCGTCGCTTTGCAGTATCTCCAGAATTTCTTCTGACTCCACGCCGCTGTTTTTTATGGCCAGAAGGCAGGCGTTGAAAACGCTCTGATTCCCCTCCGAGTACACCCCGACGTCCCCCTCCAGAACGTTCGTGGCGAACGCCATGACGACGCAAATGAGGACGGATATGACCAGAACGACGATCGTAAGAATGAGCTGGCTCTTCATGGTCTGTTTCGCCAGTGGTTTGGAAAAAAATCTGGTTGTGGTTTCCACCGTGTATCTCCTCCGTTCCCGGCCACGGCGCATCATGCGGCGAAAAGCGCGCACGCGCGGTCTCTGCCTGTTGTAGACGCCGCGGACTCATGTTTCAAATCCGCACGCTCACCCATAATTATAATACAACAGCGGTCAAATGCAAGATTCAAACGATGTATTTGTGTGACGTCGGCTTTAAATAGTAACCGTTAAAAATAATATATTTTTAGCTGGTTTTACGGTCTGAACATACAAAAAAATCGACATAGCTCTTTCACGGCGGTCTTCCGCCCGCACGGAAAACTTTTGTTTTCTGATAGAAAAACCCGGCTTCATCACGCCGGGCAACAAAAACATTTTTAAAAACCGGGACGGCCATGCCGCATCCGCGGAATGCGGCTTTTCCGAACTTCCGTCAGCCGACCTCGTTCCCTCTGCACCAGACATAAACCTCGGTGTGCGCGCCGCCGCCGTCGGTCGCGACAATCCTTACCTTGACGAACGCCGGTTCGCTAAAATACACCTTGCCGTAAGTTTCGTCAATGGAGACTTTCGCATCGTCCGTGACAGACGTTCCTGAGTCTTCCCCATTGTTTGAGCCGTCGTCGGTTGTCGAGCTCCCGCTGTCCACGAGCATGAAACGATACGCGTCGGGGTTGTCGGCGTCAACCGGATAGGTCGTCACATGAAGAAAAACTATCGTAGCTTCAGAGGATTTGTAATCAAAATCCTCGACGATGATGTCGCCAGTCTTGTCGTTCGTCACGACGATGGATGTTATCGGGTTGCTGAACTGGCCCATTTCGACCGCCTGTCCGAAGAAGGTTATTATCACAATGGCGAGCACGCAGACGACGGCTATCACGAAAAGCGACGACTTCTTCATTTCTTCTCCTCCAAAAACAATTCGGATTTATATCTGAAGGAAATTATCCTGTACCCCGCGAATATGACCACGAAGGGGAGCACTCTCAGATACTCGAGTCTCGGCGTGACCTGCAAAAAGAGGAACACGAGAAGGGCGCCGAGAATGCTCAAAACGAACGACAGCACGAGCGACTTCGTCTCATTGGGGTTTCTCGCCGCGCTGCCCGACGTCTGGAAAAGGTTCGTCTTGGGATCCAGAAAATCCATCTCGGCACTCCACAGAAGATGCCCGTAGACCAAAAGAAGCTCTATGAGGATTATCAGGAATCCGTCGAGAACGCCGATTTTTGCGTTGTATATGAATATTATGGACGACGGCAGGACAACGAGAAGCGACGAGACTATCGGCACCATAAGCCGCGTGAAAAGTATGTTGAACGACTTGTTGGGTTTCGTCTTTTCTAAAAGAAGCGCGTTCCCGTCCCGACTGTATATCGACGACGTCCAGACGTTCGACGACATCGCGAACAGCATGATGATCAGCATGTTGAACATCACGACGAGGTGCTGACCTATGGCCCTCGTGCGTATCGCCGCGAAAACGACGTTCAAAAGCAACACGACTATCGGCGTGACTATTATCACCGATATGAGGTTGGAAAGCAGGCTCCCGTCCAAAAGCATTCTCTTGCCGTCGTAGAAGAACGTGGACATGAACCTGGATCTTCTGACGTTCGGCTTCGCCTCTTTGACCACTTTTTTGTCGAACTCGAACTCACGCTGTATGACTTTCACGTAAGCCTTTCTGGAAATCCACACGTCGAGAGCGGCGAAAACAGCGATAAGCCCTATGAGACATATGAACACCAAATACGAGAAATTCGAGAAGAACGTGATTTGGTACATGTATGACTTTCCGCATAGGAACGACACATACGCTATGCAGCCGTAGAAGTTCTTGGAAAACCAGTTCAGGAAATTGTTGATTACCTCGGAAACCCTGGACCAGCTCGATATGAGGTTGATGTTGCTGGGGATGAGGGTTATGACGTAAATAAGAAGCGCTATGATGGCCGCGACTATGACCGCCAGTGTGATTATCCTGACGCTCGGGTGTTTTTTGAAATACCACGCGACGTAGTTTATGGGAAGAGAAAGGAAACCCGCGAAAACGACGGTGAAAACCGTCGTAATTATGAGCATGACGGGAATCCAGATGTACGCGACCCAGATGAGTTTGGCGAGTATCGCGTAAGCGATGAACACGGGCATCAGGAAATAGAACGTCCTTTTCACCTCGCTGATGAACGTCACGAGCATCTTGGAAAGGAAGACCATGTTCGGGGACACGGGGTATGTCAGAAGTACCTGATTGTCCTTGCTCCTATATAAGTCCCTGCTCAGCGACACCGTGCAGGTCGCGAGCGTGAATATGAAAAGTATCAGGAAGAGCACGCCCATCACGGAAAGCGGGACTGTGCCGAGAGAGGAAAACAGGTTCAGATACTGGCAGAACCAGAGGACGAAGTACACGAAGGCCGTTATCACCGCGAATCCGAGTATGGCCATAATGACCTTGTAAGCAATCTGCTTAGGACTCTTAAGGAAGGACCAGTCGAACTTCTCCCTCACCTGCATCATGAACAATGTTTTGAATGTCGCCATAGCTGCCTGCTCTCGCTTCGTATTTCCCCGAAAATCACCTCAAAACGACTTCGGAAGGGTCGTCCTCTTCCTCGCCCTCTATGGGGCGCGACGATATGTCAAGATAGAACTGTTCGAGGTCCACGTTCTCTTCCGTGAGCTCGTCCATAGTCTTCTCTATCATGATGTGGCCGCGCTTTATCATAATTATCCTCGTGCACAGTTTCTCCACTATGTCTATGAGATGGCTGGAGAAGAACACGATGTTTCCCTTGGCCGCGTGGTCGAGCATGCACTGCTTGACCTGGTATATCGATGTGGGGTCGAGACCGGTCAGCGGTTCGTCGAGTATCCAAAGCTTGGGGTCGTGAATGAGCGCGGACATTATGGCGGTCTTCTGTTTCATCCCGTGGGAATACGTCTGTATGGGGGAGTCTATCGCCTCCTTCATGCTGAGCTTTTCGAGAAGGTCTTCCATTCTCGCGTCCCTGTCTTCCTGGGAGACGTTGTAAAGGTCCGCGACATAGTTTATGTACTCTCTCCCGGTCAGTTTCTCGTAGAGGGCGTAGTGGTCGGGCACGAATCCCACCTGCATCTTCGCCTCGACGGACTGCTTGGAGACATCGAAGCCGTTTATCTCCACCGTCCCGGACGTGGGCGGCTGTATGCCTACGATGCACTTTATTATGCTGCTCTTCCCGGCGCCGTTGTGGCCCAGGAATCCGAGGATCTCGCCGCCGTGCACCTCGAACGACGCGTCGGTCACGGCGAATCTCTTGCTGGAGCCGTATCTCTTGTACAGATTTTTGACGACAAGCTTGTCTACAGATTCTTCGTTCATACATTCTCCTAAATCGATTTTTCCGTGCGCCTCACAGTACGCGTATTCTTCCAGCTTTATCTTCCGGTTCCTGTCGTATATCCCGTAATAGAGGTCTTTGAGTCTCACAAGGAACGGATAGAAGAAATAGAGGAGCAGACCGACAAGCCCGTATACGACGAACCACACAATCTCGTATATCGGATGGAACACCGCGTTGCCGACCTTGAGCTCTATTCCGTAGAGCGTCGAGCCCACGCTTCCGAGCTTGTCGGAAAGAATCGTGCTCGTCATGAAGAAGAAATCCACCGTCTCTTCGCCCGTCGACATCATCGCACTCATGACTATGACGACGAAGAAGTACGCGGCGAAAGCCAGAAGGCAGAAAAGGAACCCTCTAAGTCTCGGCACCCGGAATATTTTGTAGAAACACATCAGGATCGGCAGGTCGAAAACCGTTATCATGCAGAGCCAGTACAGAACGGTGTCCGTGGTGAACACCCCGAACGAATTGTCGTACGCCGGAAGGAGTATGCCTATCAGCGCCGCCGCGACGCCGAAATACAGCACGAAGTCATAGAGCCACTGCCATCGGAAAATGAGACACAGCGGTATGGCTATCATCATGAGTCCGCAAAGGTGCAGCGGCCACGACGCGACGTCCCCGAACGTCGAGTAGTCAAACTGGTAGCAGAACGATATGAGCGTGCCGAGCGACACGAAAAGAAGACTCATGCGGACGAACTCTTTGTCCGTCTTTATGAAACAGAACACGGCCGCCACCAGAAGCAGCAGCGCAAGATATATGTATCCCCTGTGATAGTTGTCGAAGCCCAACACATGGGTGTATCCGAAGTTCCCCATAATGCCGCTGAACATGTACGGCATCATTGAGGAGAAAAGAATTATCGGGACGAAACGGGCCATCCTTATCCCGTCTTTTCTGGAGATGCGGAACCCGCCGTCATAGCAGAGCGTATGAAGACCCGCGCAGAAGACGAGGCCAACCTCCACCGCCAAAAGAACGGCGCCCGCGGTGAGACTCTCGTCGCAGAACACGCCCTCAAACGAGTACGTCGTCCATCTCAGAAGACCGAAATTGAGGAAGGCAGAAATAAGCGCGAACGTCTTGACGTAGTTTTTGAGCACCCGCTGTTTGGGGAAGAACGGGTACAGCCACACCACGATGAGAGACGAGAACTCGAACCACACGCATATCATCGTAACATAACTCAGCCATGCCGACATCTCCGACAGATTGCCGTTCTTCGCGATCGAATCGGATACGTCGAAGATCGAGTCGGAGCTCACGGTATAGCGGGCCAGGAACACCGCGGCAGTTATCAAAACAAATATCTTCAGAGTCAGAGAGATGTGTTTTTCAAAGAACCTGCGGAATATGAGATATATGCACGCTACGAGGATTATCGTCCCCAGACATACGACATAGTTCATGCAAACAATTTCAAATCACAGCGCGCCGCGCCTCGGGCTGCGGGACATTGCGATTTCCCCTTCCGAATGTATGCATATCGCACAG
Organism: Clostridia bacterium; assembly: GCA_021203845.1. GTDB lineage: Bacteria > Bacillota > Clostridia > Christensenellales > Borkfalkiaceae > Coproplasma. The sequence continues at coordinate 6,569 of JAJQAK010000098.1, forward strand.
CTTTAATGATACCATATCGGCCGTTTTTGTTGCAAATCATTTATCACATGATAAGTAATTTTCACCGGCCCGTCACAGGCAAACCCCGATGAAATCACGCCAGCCCCGAGGTGTCCGGCACATCATAGAGGTCGACGATTATGCAAAGTCCTACGCCGGCCATGTTATAATATATGTACATCTGGTCGTCGCCGTCGTCAAGCTCGATTTTCATGTCCTCCGACATGGGATATATGAACTCGGGGTCGGCTTCGCGGAAGGACACCACGTCGAGCGGATCGAAGAATCCGTTAAGACCGTCCATGGCGCAGAGCGTTCCCTGATTGGTGACGAAGGTCATCGCCACATAGGGGTTGACACCGGAGGCTATGAAGTAGTTCGTCACGGCGGCGTTGTACAGTCCCTTCTCCTCGCCCGTAACGTCGGCGCTCATGGAGCTGTCCCACACCGTGCCGTTTAAAATGTAAGGCACCCCGTCTCCGTACCGGTAGTATGTGTTGAGTTTCACCCCGCCCTGACCGAAATACTCGGTGTCCTGGAACACTCCTATCATGTTCAGTTTGCCGTCTTCGTTAAGGAGCGTCTTCGTGTAATTTGTGCTGGGTCCGACGAGCAGCAGGTCGGCATAAGTCAGGTATGTCGCCACGGCGCCGGCACCGTTGGTCGTCCACCACGCCTCAGTCCCGTTGAGCGGACTTGATATCGTCGTGTTGTCGTCTATGATGACGCCCGCCTTCGAATACGAATGCTCCCCCACGCCGTCCTCGTTCTTCTCATCGCTCATAAGCGTTATCGCCGGGCAGCTGAATCTCTCGAAATCGGAGTTGCTCACGAGGTTCCTTTCGGACTTCGACACAATCAGCGCGAAATTGTATCCGTCATATATCTTAACGTGGTCGATGTCGAGATTCACGTACGAATCGTCGGAATTTTTGGCGGAAAAGGCGGACAGAAACTCTCTGACTATGCAGTTGTCCACCTTCGTCTGCGAGCTTCGCGATTCCACGAAGCGTACCGACCCCGCGGCCTTGCCCTCGATGTCGTCCATGTCTATCCCGTTGCCTCTGGCCTTGACGTTTCTCATCACCGCCGTCGCCCTGTTTTCGGTTTTTTTCGACGTAGGTCCCTGGAACCCGAACAGCACTATGCTGCTCTCCCTGTATGCCGTGGCGGCCTTGGAATAACGGGTCAATTCGAAATCAGAGCTCAAATGGGTCATCGCCCACTTCAGCGACGAGCAGTCGACCGTGAAGAGGTTCCCGTCGAACGTGAAGTCCTCCTCGACGTTTTTCTCGTATATCCTGACGCCGTCCCGGACGGAGCCCACCATTTCGTCATAGTTCACGCCGAAACGTTTCGCCTCGGCCTCGGAAATGAAGAAATCCTCGGGAAGATCTTTCTGCGTCACGGTAATGTCGGAGTGAAGGAATATGCCGTTTACGGGATTAAGATCCGTATACCCTTTTTTTTCGAGAAACTCTTTCCATATGTCGCTCGTGTCCTTTCCGACCATCTCGCCGCTCTCCTCGTCCCAGTATATTTTCGCCGGTTCACCGCCGTTAATCGATTTTTCGTCGTTGCCGTTCACGTAATCGGACCTGTTGAACGATTTACCGACAAGGGCCATCTTGCCGAGGTCCGTAGCGCCCGTCACGTTCCAGCCGTCGGCCACGGTCACGTCCATGGAAAATCCGCTGAAGGAGTTGCCGTACACCGACGACGAGAACCCGTACGGAGCCGAGATTTCTATGTTGAAGGTTTTTCCTATCGCGTTCTCGGTGAAGTCAAAGTCGAACCCGTCCAGCCCGACGTAATCGTTATCATCGAGATTGAGCGCGGCACCGTCCGCATTCGTCACATCGTCGACAAGTTTCACCGTGACATCTTTGTCAAAACCGGAAAAAGTTCCCGTCTCAAGCGTTTTATTGTTCATGACAACAAATTCCGGTTTGAAAGTGAACGCGTTGTCGTCGCCCACGAAATATCCCCCCGGTGCGTTATAGAAGCTGTCCTCCGCGTCTTCCTTTCCGGTGTAATCTTTAAGATTGTTTGTGTAGCTATCCAAAAGCGCCGGCCTGTCGTAATAAAGCGGCGTGAGGTCGGAACTGTAGCTGCTCCCGACCGTCACCGTCCTGAGTGTCCCGCTTTTATATTTGTAAGAGGGTATGCTGCACGATATCTCGTAGTTCCCCTCCGAAATTGCGCTCCCGCTCGCCACCTGCCCGGCGAGGCCGTCGGTGTTGAGAATGAACTCTGTGCCGGCGTCCGCGTCTTTGTCGCTGACGTCGATTTCCTTGACCTTCATCTCCTCCACACTGTCGTCGTTATACGTTACCGTGATGGTCACAGAGTCGAAGTCCACCGTGCTCGTGGGAAGATAGTATATGTCCAGGTTGTTGATTTCGACTTTGGAAATCTTTTTCTTCCCGGAACCGCAGTTCACAAGGAATGTCAGGCAGCCGAGCACAATGGTCAGCACCATCGTGACCGATATCCCTACACATATGATTCGCGTAACTTTGTTTTTCATGTTCCACCCCTCAAATCGCTTAAACCGTCACATGTTGCATTTTGTCATAATTTTCTATGACAAATTCTACAACATAATATCGCGACAGTCAAATCTAACCGACCGTCATCGGGCAAATTTAACCGGGTACAGTCCATTAAAAATACCCAGGCAAACCGCCCGGGCATTTCGACGTCTTTTTTTTACGCGGAAACGAACCCCGCTTCACGAATTTACACTATGTCCATGAGATCGACGACGAGACACAGTCCCGCACAGCCGTCGGTGAAACTGTCTCCATCCATCCTGTAGTAGATGTTGAGTTGGTAGTCGTCGGCACCGAGGCTGACGGTG
>JAJQAK010000134.1 GCA_021203845.1 Clostridia bacterium
ATATTTAGCTACGTATAAGTGCAATATTTAGCTACGTATAAGTGCAATATTTAGCGGTACTCAGTCCTTCAGACATCCTAACGGTAGACTGGGGTTGATCAGGAAATGTAGTCTTAAAAAATGACACATCTAGGGTTATATTTTTGAGATTACAAGCAAAAAGTCATATATGGCGGCATGTACAATATATCATTATTCCTATCGATGTGTAAGTTGTCAGGTAGAATCACAATCCCTGTTCCGATTTTTTCTTTGAATTTTGTTTTGAATTCGATTAGCGACTTTGTCTGATACCCCGTTTCAGATTTTACCTCTATTGGACATACTCTGTAGTTTTGGTTACTGAGTCTTGATATGAGGAATTCTATTTCCATCTCCGGGTTTTCCGGATTTTCTCTCGTTTTTGTCTGGGAGTAGTAGTACAAACCGGAATGACCTGCACTCACAAGCATTTGAGATACGACGTTTTCATAAAGCATGCCGTCGTTTGTATGGAGTTTGTCGTTAAGAATCTTGTTGTACAAATCGTTTTCTGTAATCGTTTTGTCGTCATATGTGAGACTTAGGAGAAGCCCAGTGTCCCCCATATAGCATTTTGCATACGCGTCGTTCTTGTTTGATGCCAAATCTACACTGGGGTCATTGCACTTGTAGTATATGTTACAAATCATAGCTTCGTTCAGCCAAATGAATGCGGCACCATATTTTTGGGTTGATCGTTCATGCTGAGACAAAAGCCCTCGAATGTTGTCAAATACTGTGATGACAGATTCGATATCGGAGACCGGGCATTTTGTTAGGTCATTTCTGTATATGTTTAGAATTTCTTTTTTGACCGTATCCACAGGTTTGAAATTCTTTGTGTCCTTTCCGCTGTTCACGAATGCGAGGACAGCTTGAGGCATTCCGCCAGTCAGCATGTATTCTCGGAGCAGATGCATGGCTTCTCTGTGTTTCTTTTCGTCCAGTTTTGTCTTATTTTTAAAATGCAGACGAATATCCTCGATTATATTGGTTTGATTGAGTGCTGTGCAAAATTCCTCGTAGTCCATTGGATACATTTTAATGGCATGTTCCATGGCCGGTACCTTTATTTCGGCTGCTTTGAGTTTCACGGAAACAAGCGAACCCGTCTCTATGTAATCATATCTTCCGTCCTTGACGAGAATATCCAGGCACTTGCGTGCATACGGATATTCCTGTATTTCATCGAATATTATCACGGACTCGTTCGGATACAGGTGCGCTTTGTTTTCAGAGAAAGCAAGAAGCTTCTCAAAGAATTCGTCCAGGTTGTTTAGATTATTCTCGAAGCAATTACGGATGCCGTTGTTATTCTTTGAAAAATCTATGAGACAGTAGGTCCTGTACTCTGCAGCGGCAAACGTTGTTGCGATTGTTGATTTGCCCACACGGCGAGCTCCCTCAATCAGAATCGCTTTTTTCTCATAGGGGGCGGCTGTAGCATTGGCTTTTTTCCACTGTATCAGCTCGTTGTAAATTTTTCTTGCAAAAATCATAGTCGGTTCTCCATATAATCTGGGTGGAAAATCAGAGACAAAACGTCATATATGGAGGGAGATACAGCGTATCGTCCTCTATTCTAAGGTCGTCTGGATGGATTACTATGCATTGTGACGTCGTCACCTTATAGACATCTTTGAATCTCTTCAACAACGTGGTCTTGTATTTAGATGATGACTTTACCGCTATAGGGATAAGTTTATTTTCCAAGTTGGTTCTGTCCTTTATGAGGAAATCTGCCTCAATATCTTTTTTATGCATATCATGGTTGTATCGGCTGTAGTGGAACAGTTTGTGGCCTGAAGCTACAAGCATCTGTGCTATCGCGTTTTCGTAAAGTATTCCGCAGTCGGCAGAGAAATCGTCGCTGATTACCCTGGTGTATGTTTCATGCAGCTTTTCCGCGTTATCGGCGAAACGTGTAAGCAGCAGGCCTGTGTCACCCAGATAGCATTTAACGCATTTTCTGTCGGTGTTTACGATAAGTCCTATCTCAGGATTGCCGCAACTGACCGATATGTTGCATATCATTGAATCCGCGAGCCAGAAAAATGCATCTTCGTAGTCACCGGCATATGCGCCTTTATACATTTTATTGTAAACGATTTTCTTATCTTTCGAAGACAAAAGAGATGGCAGATTGTCGTAAACACAAAGAACTTTAGTCCTGTATCGTGTTGACGCCCTTAAGATGTCGGCCCTGTAGTCTTTCAAAATTTTGTCCTTCGCTGTTTCTACCCTTGACAGGTCTTTTCCCCCGGATATGTACGCTTCGACGCACTGTGGCATGCCGCCGACAAGGATATACTCTTTGAAAAGGTCCATCGCACGTCTGTGCAGACCTTCACTCATTGGTTTTCGTCTGTCAAAGCAACTGTGTATATAGGAGAGAATCGGCATTTCACCAAGCGTCCAGCAAAACTCCTCGAAGTCAAGCGGATACATTTTCACTGCGTGTTCTTCGGAGGGAATCAAGATGTTTTCGACGTTTTCCTTTATGGAAATGAGGGAGCCCGTTTCTATGTAGTCATATCTTCCGTCCTCAACGAGATGCTTTATGCACGCTCTCGCAAATGGATAGTTTTGGACTTCGTCGAATATTATCAAAGTCTTGCGTTCGGGAAGAGGGTCGTTGCGTATGATACGCATATGCATAAACAGGATGTCCAAATTGTACATGTAATTTTCCAATAGTTCTTTGTAGACACCATAGTCTGCGGAAAAATCGATATATACATACGACTCATATTCTTTTTGGGCAAACTCTTTTACCACAGTCGATTTTCCCACGTGGCGCGCACCTTCTATCAGTAACGCGCTTGCCCCGTCCCTTTTCTTCCACTGTAACAGTTCGTCATATATTTTTCTTTTAAAAATCATATGTCAATCTCCATGCATACTAAATATAGTCGTTTAATTGTCAAAAGACAAGCAAAAACAACTATAAACTGATAATGCGACGAGTTTTACCGGCAAAAAAACTGATAATGCGACGAATCGCGGTGTAAAAAATACCCGTCGAAAGCAAATGCTTCGACGGGTCGATATTCAACGATTGTTCGTTTTTTATGCGTGTATCAGTACATTCCGTCCATGTCTGGATTTCCGCCTGCCGCGGGTGCGGGAGGTTCGGGAATGTCCGTCACGATGCTCTCGGTGGTAAGGAGAGTGGAGGCGACGGAAGCAGCGTTTTGCAGAGCCGTTCTGGAGACCTTTGTCGGGTCTATGATGCCGGCCTTGACCATGTCGGTGTATGTGTTGTTGAGTGCGTCGTATCCGTAGTTGGGTTTGTTCGTCGTGACGATGTTGTTCACGATGACGCTCCCGTCCACGCCTGCGTTCGCCGCTATCTGTCTCACGGGCTCCTCTACGGCCTTGAGGACTATGCTTGCACCGGTCTTTTCGTCGCCGTCAAGCGAGGCCACGAGCTTTTGCATGTCGGGGATGGTGGAAAGGAGTGCGACTCCGCCGCCGGGAACGATTCCCTCTTCGACGGCCGCGCGCGTTGCGGCGAGCGCGTCCTCTATTCTGAGTTTCTTCTCCTTCATCTCGACTTCGGTGGCGGCACCGACGTTTATTACGGCCACGCCGCCGGCGAGCTTCGCGAGACGCTCCTGGAGTTTCTCTTTGTCGTAATCGGAGGTGGTCTCGCCTATCTGGGCCTTAATGGATTCGACTCTCGCTTTTATCTCTTCTGGCTTGCCGAGGCCGTTCACGATGGTGGTGTTGTCCTTGTCGACTTTGACCTGCGACGCGCGTCCGAGCATGTCCTGCGTCACGTCCTTGAACTCGATTCCGAGGTCGGTGGAAACGACCTGTCCGCCGGTGAGGATGGCTATATCCTCGAGCATTGCCTTTCTTCTGTCGCCGAAGCCGGGTGCCTTGACGGCCACGCAGTTGAGGACGCCCTTGAGTTTGTTGACGATGAGCGCGGCGAGAGCGTCGCCCTCGATGTCGTCGGCGATTATCAGAAGTCTTTGTCCGGACTGGGCTATGGGCTCGATTATGGGAAGAATCTCCTGGAGAGTGGACACCTTCTTGTCGGTGATGAGGATGTAGGGGTTGTCGAGAACGGCTTCCATCTTTTCGGTGTTCGTCACCATGTAAGCGGAGGCGTATCCCCTGTCGAACTGCATGCCTTCCACGGTCGTGAGCTCGGTGTTCATCGTTTTGCCTTCCTCGACGGTTATGACGCCGTCCTTGCCTACGACTTCCATGGCGTCCGCGATGAGAGCACCTATCGTGTCGTCACCGGCAGAAATGGACGCTACCTGGGAGATTGCGAGTTTGTTCTCGACGGGTTTGGAGATCTTCTTGAGTTTCTCCGTGGCTGTGTCGACCGCCTTGGATATGCCCTTCTTTAGGATTATGGGGTTGGCTCCCGCCGCGAGGTTTTTGAGCCCCTCTTTGATTATCGCCTGCGCGAGAACCATGGCGGTGGTGGTGCCGTCGCCCGCGACGTCGTTTGTCTTCGTGGAGACTTCCTTCACGAGCTGCGCTCCCATGTTTTCGAACGGGTCGTCGAGCTCTATCTCTTTCGCGATGGTGACGCCGTCGTTGGTGATAAGGGGAGAACCGAACTTCTTGTCGAGAACGACGTTCCTTCCCTTGGGTCCGAGCGTGATTTTTACGGTGTCGGCTATGACGTTGACGCCGGTTTCGAGTTTCTTTCTGGCCTCGTCGCCGTATTTAATCTGTTTAGCCATTTTTTTCCTCCTAAAATTACTCGACTACGGCCAAAATGTCGCTTTGGCGTATAATCGTATATTCTTCTCCGTCGACCTTGACTTCCGTCCCGCTGTATTTGGAAAGAAGCACTTTCTGGCCGACCTTGACCTGCATCGTGACTTCTTTGTCGTCCACAATCCCTCCGGGACCCACGGCAACGACTTCGCAGATAGCGGGTTTTTCCTGCGCCGCCGCGGTAAGGATTATGCCGCCCTGCGACTTTTCTTCGGCCTTCATGGCCTTGACCACCACTTTGTCGAACAAAGGTTTGATTGTCATTATTTCTCCTCCGAAAAATGTTTTTCTTAACACATATGATATAACTCCGCGGCCTCGATTTCAAACATAATTTTTGAAAATTTCGAGATTTATATGTGATTGTCGAAAAAATGATATTAGTTGGCCGAAAATTTACACAAACAAGTGATACAATCGTTTTGTATTTCAATACAAAAATTTTATTTTAAAACGTTGTTTTTGTTGACAAACGTTTCTTTGAGGATATAATAAGAAGAAATTTACCATGAGACGCCAGTGATGTGACCATGAAAAATATAGATTTTTTATATAATACTTAACACATATGATATAACCCCACGGCCGCGATTTCAAACATAAGTTTGAAAAAAGGCCTTTTCATTATGGTTTGTGGCCGCCGAAGGAAGGGCATGGTCATAAATTTGAAAAATTTCAAGATTTATATGTGATTGCCGAAAAAATAATTTTTAGTTAGCCGAAAGTTATCACATGTTTTGGATATTTTTTGTATTTAAATACAAAAAAAATATTTTAAGACATTGTTTTTTATTGACAAACGTTTTTTTGAGGATATAATAAGAAGAAATTTACCATGAGACGCGAGTGATGTGACCATGAAAAATATAGACTTTTTATATAATATAGATTCATCGCTGTGCTCGATGAGAAATCCGAAATACAGAAATTTTTGGATCGCTTTTAGAAAGTCCGGATGTGGAACGTCAGATCTGCTGGCTACATACTTGGTGCATGAAACCTTGCAAGACAACCCCGGCGCAGACTTTGAAAACATGGACGATGACGCTAAAACAGAACTGCTAAAGTCCACTGACGTCGTTTTGGCAAGGCTTAAGGACAAACTGAAAAACCTTACGAACGATAAATTTTATCCTGCCCCCCGTGATTTCAAGAACCCATTTAAAGACGCGGAGTCATTTGCGGATGTGTGCAAAGCAGCCAAAGAAGTTCAAGGGGTGGACTGGCGGGAGGCACTTGACACGGACGTCGACCATAAACCAGTCGCGAGCATTTCCGTCATGAATCTGCATAATGAGGATTTTCCCACTACGCCGAAATCCGTACTGATTGCGGAAGCCGAAATGTTTTACGACACGTTTGAGAAACTTTTTGACGAATTCCCGTCTTCTGCGTTCGTTCTGACGACCCGGGACATTCTCCATAAAATTGCGTTTGAGAACATTTTCAAGGACAGAAATGTAGAGGTGGTTCTTTGCGATATTTACCGTAGAGATTTTACCCGTGACAAGTTTGATCTCATTGTTTCTGCTCCGGTTCCAGGAGATGAAGCAAACAAGAAGACCGTGAAAAAGGATGATGGGTTTATATGCAATGATCCGGAAATGGTTGCCTTTGAAAACCTATCTTCGATGCTCTCTGACGGTGGCAGACTTAAAATCATTCTTCCGGATAGTATAATGTATGCGTCAGACTGTATCGGGGAACTCCGTTCCTATATCCAGGAGAATTTTATAGTTAACGAAATCTCGTTGCTTCCGAGACGGATTATGGATACATCGGGCCTGAATTTGACGACGTTCATACTTTTGGAAATACAAAAAAACGAGAGAGCCGACAGGGAAGTTATCGTGCGCAAGTACTGCGGCGTGAAGAAAAACAGGTTGCCGTCTATAGATTCGACGAACAAGACCGATGAGATTACAGGTGTTAGGTGCATGCCTTATGAACGGGAATCGGTCGAGTTGACCGAGAATAAAGAATGCGACAGATTGGTTCCGTACGAGAAGTTCACAGAATTTGATGACTGGTATGTAGACAGGTTCCTGTACCCGTACACTGAAATGACAGATGACGAAAAGAAACGTCATGAGAAGATGTATCGATTTTTCAAATCGGGGAATGACATGAAAAAATTTGGGGATTGCGCGGACATCTTCAGAGGCAAATATATTTCGAAAAAAGATGGTGACGGGAATTATCGTATAATCAACATCTCAAATGTAAGGGACTATGAAATAGACTATTCAAACCTTGATCGCTTCCGGGAAGAAAAAGACAGGAAGATTTCCCCGTATGTTCTTGAGGACGGAGACGTCTTGATTACTTCCAGAGGGACGGCACTGAGGGCCGCAGTTTTTCACAAGCAGGAATTTCGCTGTGTCGCTTCGTCCAACATTCTGGTCATTCGCCCGGACAGCAAACGCCTCGACAGCACATACCTGAAACTTTTGTTAAGCGATGAGGCCTTAGGAAATCTGATATGCGGAAGCGAGGAAAATTCGGAAGCCATGAATTTCAGCGATAAGGACTTAATGTCTCTGAAGGTGCCACTTCCGCCGATTGAAGAACAGATTGAAACGGCCAAAACTTTCACGGAGCGATATCAGAGATACAAGGAATCTCTTTGCGAAATTGAAAAACAGTGGAAGGACGTTGTTGACAATCTTTGTCTGTATTAGTCCGCGTCTCTATGTAAATTTGATCTGAGGAGTTTTTTTATGACAAATATGGTTGATGTGATTTCGGAATATCTTTTGGCGCCGGACAATAATTTTCTGTCGTCCGTGTATAACGAGGCAAGCCTGCAGTTTGAACTGGGAGCATATCTCAAAAAGAAGTTTGATTTTCCGTATAGGGCCGATTACGAGAGGAACGTGAAATTTTATCCGTTGCCGCAAGTGGGGTCCGCCAACGCGAATTTCACCAAGAAGGAAATGGATATCTTTGTCTATCATGACGCCGCCCCCGCGAACGGACGATTTGCAATAGAGGTTAAATACCCCCGTAACGGCGGGGTGATTGGCAGGATGATGAATTTTACCAAGGACATCAAATTCATGGAAGAGGTCAAAAAAACTTTTGGACTGAACACGTACTGTCTTACGATTGTCTCGGATTGCAGGTATTATGATAAATCTTTGAATAAGACTTATAGTGGGGCTTATCCTGAACTTGTGAAATTCTACAGAAGGGACGTGATAAACGTTAAAGTCGGCGACAATATTGTCAAATCCGTTGTGCATCCGTACGGCGGAAAGGGCAAGAAAATATATGGCGGTATGGAGCTTCAGAACAGCTATGACATAGTGTGGAACAGGCTTCTTGATGCAAATGGCAATCCAATCGTACAAACGGATGGTTTAAAGAAAGAAAAAGAAGAAGCAGACAGTGCCGTGAAAGGAGTGAACGGTGGGAAAGGGATCTGCTGTTATCTTATCGAAATATAGGAGCTATAGTTTTTTTCAATGATGCAGTATGATTTTTGTCACGAGCAGACGATTGAAATATGTGCTGATGCGGACGATTAGCCGCACTCTACGATAAAACCCGATAGACGCAAGAATATTCGTGGCAGCATAAGTGGCATTATGGAAAGAAAGTTTGAAAAAAGAACCTTTTCATTATGGTTTGTGCCCGCCGAAGGAAGGGCATGGTCATAAATTTGACAGAAACTGAACAATATATGGGGAATATGTGTGTCGGAATTTGAATCTTTGAAATGTAACAAATGTGGCGGAGAACTCAGATCTGACTCTGATAGCGCATACAGATGTGTGTGCTGCGGGAATCTTTTCACGAAGAAACAGGAAGATTTGAGTACGATGATAAAAAAGGCACTGGGTGAAGAAAAGTATGCGAATATCTCTGTGGCTCGTCAGAACCTTTGGACCGCTATGCACGAGAAGTACATTGACAGTTCTTCATGCCTGGTGTATGCGAGGAAACTTAAGTCACTCATTCCGAAAGATTATTATGCGAATTTTGCGGAGACGGCGAACGGATCAAATGAAACGAAGATTTGTAATTTTTTGAACAAGTCCAAAGAGTCCGACATGGAAATGTATGCCGACGCCGTTTTGGATTTTATGATAAACTCCATGACATCCGCAACATTATCGGCGGTATGCGCGTACATCGACAGAGCTTATGCGGATAAGACTTCCCCGGAGTATTTGGAGTTTCTCAACCGGTACGAAGCAGAGGCAGAGAAGGTGGAGAGCGGAATATATGAGCTCTCAATACAGAGAGATGTGTTTCTGGCAAATTCGAGTAGGGATATCAAACGCGTTTGGGAACTATGCGATTATCTCGAAAACCAGGGGGTGTCGTGTTTTGTTTCGATTCGCAATCTTCGCCACGGGAGAGGCGCAGCAGAAAATTATGATGACGCCTTGCATGTCGCGATGGATAATTGCAGGGTGTTCGTTTTTGTGTCCTCAAAAAATTCAAGGAATCTAG
>JAJQAK010000170.1 GCA_021203845.1 Clostridia bacterium
ATGGCACCGCTTGATTACTACTCATATGTACATAAATCTCAATGATCGTGTTTAATAGTTCCATCAAGCCGACGTTCGATGTCTTCCAGACAGGATCTTTTGTCATTATACACATGAACAGTGTTAAAACGTTCTTGTTCACTCCCTTCTATGGGATAATTTTTAGGGTCAATATCGGGTAGCACAATATGAGGGATACCATGTCCATCGCTGTAATCCGCATATGCGGGACGTGCCGTGGCAATAACGAAAAGGAGTCCATCAAGATGTTTTTCCACACCGTCGACCACATACGTGTGATTGTCGATAATATCCGTCAGGGTGTCTCGACACGTTTTGGGCGCCGCATCGAACTCGTCAATAAACAGAATGGTGTTGGGTCTGCCGTCCGTCGCATCCTCCAGGAGTTTCAGATTGTCGGCCGACACAGTATGTGTGCGATAAAATGATTCCCCACAACAGTTTACGCCAAGATTGTCATTTGCTCGTTGCAACCATTTGAGCACTATCGCGGTTTTCCCCACACCGGACGCGCCAATGAAGAGCACGTTTTTAAACCGGTTGGTTCCGTTTGACGCTTCGTTCATATTGTAGGCGAGCATCTCGTCAAGTGTCGTTTCAATCTCAGTTTTATATAGTCCAGACATAATCTCTCTCCTTTTTTTTGTTTTTCAAAAGTCATGACGATGTTTCGCGCAGAAACACATCTTATCTTTCCTACATTGTTACCACTTACAGAGTACAAAAGCAGGAAATCTAAACCCTAATGCGTGCCATTGCAGAGAGCATGGGCGAATCTCTGCTACCTCAACGGTATTTCCGCAAATCCGGAATCCCACATCCACAGCCGAACGATTACTCCTATATATCCATACTTCTTTACCAAATTATTGGAGTTCCGCTGCTACTGAAATGCCAAAAGCATCCAGACTCCTCGGGTTGTTTTTCGCTGTAATACCATATCGTCGCATCATCGGGGAATTCGTATCCGGCAAGATGTCTCCCGAACTGCGGCAACGCCTTCGTCGATGTATCCGCATCCGTCTGATTGACACCCCCTGGTTTTCCGCAATAAAAGACGGAAATCGGACTCTTTGACGTACACCCTGCAAACGCATCCTTCTCGATGTGGCGAAGACTTCCCGGAATCACCACAGAGCACAGGTCACTGCAGCCACAAAACATACGCTCGGATATAACGTCCACATTTTTCGGGATAGATACTTCTCGGAACCCACACTCCGAAAAAAGGCCCTTGCCGAGATATGCGGTGCTTTTCGGGATGATTACTTCACGAAGTTCACTGCAACCCGCGAAAGCATTGTTCCCGAGATACGTGACCCCTTCGGGAATCGATATATTCTTAAGACGGCCACAGTGGGCGAAAGCACTGTCGCCGATGTACGTGACGCTATTGGGAATCTCAACGTGCATAAGTTTCCAGCAGTCTTCAAAGAGCCCGTCCTCGATTCTTTCAAGCCCAATCGGAAGTTCCACGTCCTCGAGATGATGGCAGAAAGAAAACGCCCTTGCTCCTATCCTTTTCACTGTGTCGGGAATGCGGATTATGAGCAGCCTCCGCCAACACGCGGCAAACGCCTTGCGGTCTATCCATTCAAGGCCGTCAGGGAGTTCGACATCTCTAAGCAAACCGCAATTTGCGAAGGCCTCCGCACCTACCGACTTCACGCCTTTGGAAATTGTCACTTTTTCCAGTGCTTCGCATTCTCGGAAGGTTGCGTACGAAACATGAGTGAGATTTCCCGGCAACAATATTTCCTCAATGGCCTTGCAACTCACAAAAGCTCTCTCGCCGATTCGGGTGAGGCTTTCCGGAAGTTCGATTTCGGCGAGGGCGCCGCATCCCGAGAACGCCGCATTCCCAAGAGTTTCGAGTCCTTCCGAAAGTTCTACTTTCTTGAGACCTATGCATCCGGAAAACGCTCTGTCCCCCACAGCCGTAACGCATGGGGGAATTATTACGGATTCAAACCCCTCGCAGCCCAAAAAAGCTGTCGGATAGATTTCGTATCCCCTTTTGCCGAGATCCGGAAGAACGAGTTCATTCCCATCTAAGTCACAATCCATAAGATACAGTTTGTCTGCAATCTCATAGAATACGGCTCCATGTTCTCGGAAGAAACCTCCGTCGTCTTCCCGCGTCACCTTTTTTGCATAAACCCCCACGGAGCCGTGTCCCGTGGCTCCCGCATATATATCGAGACAGGAAAGATTTTTTACTGACACAAGTTTGGGACAATCCTCAAATGCGCCATCGCCTATGGACTCAAGGCTTTGAGGGAGTGTAACGGAGCAAAGCCGCCTGTAACCATAGAATGAGTATGCTCCCACCGTCTTCGTCCCATCCGGGATGTCGAGCATCTTCACCTCCACGTCTCCACATATGAGACGTCCCATGGGATACAGGGGATTCGCACGGAAGTTCTCGAACTCGGTCTCACACCAAGCGCCGATGTCATCCACGTAAACATCCCTGAGTCTCGCGCAATATGCGAAAGCGTTTTTACCTATCTTTCCGACGCTCGCAGGAATACTCACGCTTCTGAGCGCACCGTACATTTCAAACGCATATGCCTTTATTTCGGTAACGCCGTCGGGGACGACGAGATTCTCCATCGTTTCGCCGTTAACGACGAGCCTGGCTTTCCCGATACTGAGCGGGTTGGAGTCCGTGTCTGCGAAATCTATTCCGCACCATGCCGAGAGATCTTCGATATGTACCTCGATTCCCGCGCGGTCATCGAGAGCTTCATCGCATGTTTCCTCCACGGCATCGGAAATCTCTATCTTAGGGAGACATCTTACAGAGTAGATATATGCGAACCTCGAAGAAAATGGACTGTTCATCCAGTTCTCATAATCCACCCCGTACCATGCGGACAAATCTTTGACCGAGGCCCTTTTTCGAGGCGTATGAACGAAGGCACCGTTCTGAATATACCGAAGTGTTTTAGGAATATGCAGGCTCCTTACGGAAAATTTGCCACGAAACATGTCGGGGTCAAAGGCGTCCTTCTCTATTCCAACGATGGGGATTCCGTCTATCTCGGACGGAATGACAATGTCCCTCATGTGTCTGCGGGTCGTGGCTGTGAGGGCGTATCCGCCGTCCCTGATTTCAAATATTAGGCCGTTCCTCTCCATTGTCTCTCCATTCAAAACCAAAATAACGAATCAAGGTGCAAAAGATTCATAGTCTGGGGGTATGGTTTTTTATCGCCAAAAGAAGTTCATCGTTGCCCTCTTTTATGGAAATTCTTCCCCAATCCGATTGCCTTCCGGAATAATGCACATGTTTTAAGGCCTTGCAGGCAAAGAACGCTCTCTCACCTATCGAGATCATGCTACCGAGGATTGTTATGCTCGTGAGCGATGTGCACCCGAAGAACATCCCCTCGTTTATGGAGGTAATTGAAGCGGGAACTGCTGCGGATCCCAGGGAGCCGCATCTGTAAAATGCGGCGGGACCTATCGATGTCACGGAATCCGGGATGACAATTGATTTGAGAGACATGCAGTCAACAAACGCGAACTCGCCTATCGATGTGACCGAGGACGGAATGCTTATAGACTCAAGAGAAAAGCAGGACTGGAACGCGTTATTCCCTATCATTGTGACGGAGGACGGTATGGAGACGTCGGTGAGAGATGTGCAAAACGAGAACATAAAGTCGCTTATCGAAGTCACAAGATCGGGAATCACCATGGTCTTCAAAGACGTGAAGCCCGCGAACACATAATCGATAATCTCGTACTCCTCTCCGTTTACATTGCCCGGAAGAACCAAATCGGTTTCAGACCCGCTGTATCCGATAAGATAGTTCTTTCCGCCGAATCTGTAAAAATCAAACCCGCCGTCCGCCGTGAAAAATTCGCCTCTTCCGCCTTCGTCCATATATACGTTTTTCGCATACTCCGCCACGCACCCGTTGTCTTCGTCGCCGGCATTTATTCGCAGAGAAGACAAATTGCGGATCTCCACCAGTCTGCCACAGCCATAAAAAGCTTCCTCGTCTATAAATTCGACGGAGGACGGTATAACTATCGACGTTATGCGCCGGCAGTCGGAAAACGCATTGAACCCTATCGAAACAACGCCGTCGGAAATCGTCAGTGACGAGAGTCTCTCACATCCGCTGAACGCGTATTCCTCTATCGACTTCACGGAGCCGGGGATGCTCACGGAAATGAGAGCGGGGCAGGAATAGAAAGCGAAGTCATCTATCGACGTCACGGATCTTCCGTTGTATTCGGCGGGAATGAATATGTCGGCATCTTCGCAAACACCTATCCCTATCACACTGTACCCGTCGCCATTGTCCCCGAAACTCAGCCCTTCACTCCATTTGTCGTAATTTGTTTTGCAAGAACCATGAATTGCAGATTCGTCGTCTGATTTGTTCTTCATTGCCGCCAACCCACTCTATACCGCCTTGAAGCCCACGAAAATGTCAGAGCAACTAAAGACGCCTTCTATATTCATGCCGGCATCGAGATATTCGACCTTTATTTCGTTTCCGTCATTCCTTGCCGTGTCGTTCTCGATGAACGGAGTAACAATACCCTCTCTGTCTATCCTTATACCGTATACACAGAACACCGAGCCGCCGGGCGACAATATTCTTTTAACGGGATGCGAACGATCTTTGACAAAAAGACAGATGTTCGTGTTCTCGTCGCATCCAAACCTCGACTTGCCGTCAGAAGCAAGCACAAAATCAATCCCCAAAATCTTTCGTATTGCCGCCGCCTCTGCCTCCTCGGTCGAAACCGGTTTTTCGACGGTCTTCCCCTTCCGGCTAAAAATCCCGCCTTTCCTCGCAGACCCTGCCGATGCGGTCCGAGTCCCGGAAGGATCGCCGTACGGCATGTAAAGATATGGTCCGTGGCCGTCGGGAGAATCGAAATATTTCACGGAATAACCGTCCGCTTCACTCCCGGACATATACAAATTCTGTATGTCGCGGCTCGTCATCGATGTTTCGTACAGCAATATGGACCGGGTCTCGGGCACGTCAATTCTCAGTTTGTCGTATTTGAACTCCAGATATTTGCCGTCCGGCGTGAGAGCGGGATTGCCGTCGAAACTCAGAGCCGTCCCTCTGTCGACAAGCACGGAAAAGTGCGACCTCCTGGATATGGGAACCGACCTGTCCGCCCAGTCGAATATCGTGCCATACGTCTTTGCAAGAACCACCTTTTCTCTGACGCCCGAAAGACCCGCCATGGCGCCACCGAACGCGGCGGCGTATGAAGGCGCGATTTCCGCGGGAATAACGGAGGGAATACATTCCGAAATGTCGGCGAAAGGAATTTCCGGGCAAAGGTCTGCGACCTTCCCGCTTATCACGGATACCGCAAAGGCGTCATCTGCGGAAGCGCCGCGGCAATAAATCTTTCCGAGCCCGCTTCGGGAAGAGAGCTCTGCCGAAACGTATTCTAAAACCGTGCTTCTGGCGTCCTTTTCGTCATCGGGGATTTTCACGGGCCCTCTGTGTCCGGAAAGCCCGTTCACACAGACGCATTTTTCTCCGTCCGCATTCTCCGACCCGACCCTTACAACGGAGATTGTGCCACAATCGATGTTGAATATGAGAACGTCCCCGTCGTTTTCGTTTTTCCCGAGCCCGACGGCCGTATACGCGAGTGCCTTGGAGGTGCTCAGAAGCGTCACGCCGTCCGATTTTTTTATTCCGAAGGTTGCCACGGTCAGCCTTTTGAGCTCCTCCGAGACTACGGCAGGATCATACGCGCACGACCCGCCTTCCCGACATAGGGCCGCAGGAGCGTGCAGCACGGTGAATTTCACATCGTCAAAAGAAATGTCATCTTTTTTTGAAACGTCGCGAAGAAAATACCCGGTCATGGTCGCCACATACCGGTAAAAGCCTTCGCAAACGTCTTTCGGCGTGGACGACGAAACCTCCAGACTTCCGTCCGTTTTCAAAGGGAATGTATGCCCGCACTCATACATGTGCGGATCTGAAGACACCATGTTCAATGCATCCAGGATTGAAACAACCCCTCGGGAAGGTGCGTCTATGTCTTTTTCTACGTCGTAGCCGTACCGCCAAATCTTATTCTTTTCATCGTACGAGGCGAGTGCTGGAACAGCGGCATCGAGACCGGTCTTCCCCGTCATGCACGCGACGTGCTCTTCGTCTTCATCGGTGAAGGCAAAGACGACTTTGAGTTCATCTCCACTCAAATCAAAACAAATGTTCATATCTTTCATATAAAGCTCCTTATTTTTTACGTTGTCGTTTGCGATAATTCTTACGGCGAATGACTACCAAACCCGAATGGCTCCCTCCTCAAAGTGCCAGAAATTCCCGTCGGGCGTCGGGCTCATTTCGCAATAATAGTACCTCGTGGCATTGCTGAGTTCAGTATTTTTGGCTAATATACCAATCTTTCCCCAATCCTCATAACCTCCGAAATAATATACATTTGATAGAGATCTGCAGTACCAAAACGCCCCGTAACCTACCGAAGTTATGCTGACGGGGATCATCACGCTCGTAAGAGACGAACACAAATAAAAAGCGGATTCCCCGATGCTTGCACAAATACTGTTTTCCCCAAATACAATGCTGACAATGTTTGGCGAGTGTGAAGAATTGAAGTAGCTACTGTCCGGATAAAACAAATACGCCGGTATTTTTTTGACCTTTGCACCTACAGTCAGTGTCATCCCGCCATGGTATCGTCCGGCATCGTAAAAAACGTAGTTACGGGATTTTAAATCGTCCATGGCTACGGCATTGAAATACAACTCCTCCATCGAAGTACAACCGTAAAAAGCGTATTTTCCCATCGAACCGACGCATTCACCGACGGTGACACATTCAAGCCCCGTCAGGCCGTAAAAGGCATACTCGGTTATTTCATCGATAGCCGACCATCTGACAATCTCTGTCAAAGAATGACAGACGTCAAACATTCGCTCATATGTCGTGCCTCCGTCCAATGTGACACCTCAGGCCGTATCCGCCGTTCCTGATTTCAAATATTAAACCGTTCCTATCCATTGTATCTCCATTCAAGACAAAAATAACGAATCAAGGTGTAAAAGATTCATAGTCTGAAGGTATGGTTTTTATTGTCCATAGAGGTTCGTCATTGTCCTCAAATATTGCTGTGCTAATGCGCCTCATATACCTATATGAACTTGCACAGCATATATATGGCGGCAGTCAAATCATATGCCGCGTATATACCTCTTACAATGCAGACAGGTATGTTTTCCATATTGTGTCCCGAAACACCCGACATAATGGAATCGAATATGGCTGCGAGAATAAGGAAGGGGCCTGCATAAGTATTTATGATGTCACCGTCTTTATTTGACAACATATAAATCCCGTTCCCGAACGCCACGCCCGAAGCACTTGAAATCATAAATATGTACAATGCTATTGTAAACGACAAAACCATGCAGGGAAGATTATAAAGAAGAAGATAATAGGTATAATTATAATATTCGTCGCTGGACGCGACTGACTGAATCAATCCGGCGACAAAAAAGGCGACATAGGTAACAAAGAAAAAGGTAAGACAGTTTCTCTGGCACCAGTCAACCGCACCCGAATAGAATTTACCAAGTACACTCACGAGAAAAACGGATGCGATTGCATACCCAATACAGATGGCCAGGTCACCGATTTTGAAAATCGCCAAAAGAACGGCATTAACGAAAACGCAGCTCATGAACATAATCCCGTACACGGCTGTTTCTGCTGTGGCGCACATCAGCATTATCAAACCCAAAAAAAAGAAAATACACTGAGTGGTCAAAATGTATTTGTTGGGGACTTCGTCACACAGAATGTACAGTAATATCGCAACACACAAATCAGCAAAAACTATCGCCGTTGCAAAAAACCAATGGCGCAACAGGGAGGATGACACCGCAGCAACGCATATAAACGCAATAAACACAGCCACGTCGCACAGTGAGAAAATTGCACATCCTCTTTTCTTGCGCACCAATCTTTCTTTTTCGATTTCCTGTTGCCGTGCTCTTTCGGCCGCCTCGCGCTTTTCCCGTTCAGTTCTTTCTGCTTCCTCCTGTCGCTTTTGCTCGGCCTTACGTTCCGCCCTGCGGCGTGCGCTTTCCTCTCTTTTTTTTCTTTCCCTCTCTATGCGCTCATCATCTTCCTTTCTTTTTCTCTCCTCTTCTTCTTCCTTCAGCCGTTTCTTCTCGGCAACGCCTTTTTCTATTCTGGATTCCAACTCAATCAGGGCCGTTTTCTCCGGACCGTTCGCGCATAAAAGAGCGAGATTGTAATCTTTGTCTTTTTTGAGATCATCGTCAAGACACACCAGAAAGTCATAGAGATCCTCAAACGAAGTCTTCCTTCGATTCGCCAGGATTTTATAGCCATATACGGCAGCACCGCATTCACCCTTCACGTTGATTTCATATTTTTCAATCTCGTCGAGGCTTTTTTGAGCCTCATCGAAATCTCTCAAAGAAATAAGCTTTTCGACATAAGAGAGAACATTTCTTTCTCTATCTTCGATTGAAATTGGAATGCCAACGTCGGAAGAAAGATGCTCCCGTTCTTTCCGTGTCTTCTTTTCGGTTTTCTCCGTAGGCGTCTCGCATTCAGACACCTCAGATACGGATTCGGGCTCATCTGGACTTCGTTCTGCGGAACTTTCCCGAGCTTCCGTGTCCGGCATTGCCGTCAGATAATTTATAACCCGGTCGGCCACATCCTCCTTCGTTTTACACCACACCAAGCCATCAAAGAACAGTTTCACCTGTCTGTCCGCCACTGTGTCGGCATAATTCTCGACTAAGAATTCAACTCTGTTCTTTTTATATCTGTAAGGCAACTTTTCATATGGAAGATTCTTATACTCTGCCGGGGCGTTTTCTATATCCTTTTTTCTTATGTACGGAATTTCCTTTCGAAGCGCGTCGCAACCTAG
>JAJQAK010000024.1 GCA_021203845.1 Clostridia bacterium
TTCCTCAAAGGTTACGAAGGCGACGTGGTTCTCGTGGGGATACACTACAACAGGAGGACCAAGGAGCATTCCTGCCAGATAAAAAGAGTTCCGGTGTAGTTTCCGTAATAAAGACGAGTCCGGGTCGCATTGCCGGTTTTTCTCATATCCGTCGAAATGTGGTATTTTAGAAACGTTTCCGAAATGAGCAATGGTGAAATCAAGATGTAGGATGATAGAAAGGCCCGTGGCGGGTCTTTTCTTATGAGTTTTTCGGTCATGTTTTAGCGGAAATACGTTTGGGATGCGGTAAGATACACCATCGACCAAAGACACGGGGTTGAACTTTTTATCCTTACTGGACTTTCTGTCATGCACTTTGATGTGGCTCACACCGGCACTGGCAGAATTACCGATGTGACCATGTGGCCTATGACCCTTTATGAGAGCGGGGAGTCAAACGGGACTGTTTCCCTGTCGGAGCTTTTCAACGACCCGGGCTCGTACGGCGGGGCCGTGTCGCAGCTTACGTATGATGATTTGGTCTTTGCGATGTGCCGCGGCGGCTGGCCGCGGAGCGTATGCGGGCTGTCGGACAAAAACAAGCTCAAATACCCCAAAGACCTAATCGGGGAAATTTGTTCCAGCGACATCCTAAGGGCTGACAAATCGCGCGGAAGAAGCGAAATCGCGGCGGCAGTAATCAAGGCGTGCGGAGAGGGAAGCTGGATTTCAAACAGAACAAAGGCGGTCGTCTCCGAAGTTACGAAGGCAGTCGGCGTGAGCGACAGAACGGTGTATGACTACATCGAAGCGCTTAAAAGAATCTGCGCCATAGACGAAATCCCGGCTTGGACTCCGAGAATACGCCCGAGGACGGCGGTCTGTTCTTCGCCGGGGCACGTCCTCGCAGACCCGTCGCGTCGTCGGGTATCGGGCCAAAAATATTGACGGGGACTACGGTGCGTTTTCACGGCTTTTTGAATGTCTTTGTCTTCGCGACCTCAAAGTATACGCGGGGGCGCACGACGCGGAAATATCTTGCTACCGCGACAGATACGATGTGCGCGCCGACTGCGTCGTGACGCGTGGCGACGGAAGATACGCCCTCATAGAGTTCGCTCCCGGGGTCGGGGACGAGGAGACCGCAAAGATTCAGCTTGAAAAGCTTGAGAGGGTCATTTCGCGCCATAACGAAAAACTCGGGAAGGGAGACATGCCGTTTCCGCTTCCGGACCTCAAAATCATTCTCACGGGCGGGAAATACGGCGCATATTTGGACGGCGGTATTTTCCTCGTGCCGGTGGGAGCGCTCAGGGACTGACGCGGCCGCATTTCAACGTTTCGTGCCCCGTGTATGCCGTATCCTCCGTTTTTCGCAATTTAGCTTTTTTTTCGACACATTCTTTTTGTGTTGACGTTGAAAATTCCCTTTCCCCGGTGTATAATTGTTTTATAAACTCATGGACGTCATACAGGAAAAATTAAAGCTCCTTCCCGAGAGCCCCGGCGTGTACATAATGCTCGGCAGTGACTCGGAGGTGATATACGTCGGCAAGGCGCGCGTTCTAAAAAACCGCGTGCGCCAGTATTTTCACGGTGGAGCCAAGACCGAGAAGGTCGCGCAGATGGTCTCCAACATCGCCGACTTCAACTACATAATCACGGAGACAGAGATAGACGCCCTCGCGCTTGAAAACAGCCTCATAAAAAAATACAAGCCCAAGTACAACATCCTTTTAAAGGACGACAAAACGTACCCGTACATAAAGGCGGACGTGAAAAGCGACTTCCCTTCGTTTTTCGTAACGCGCAAGGTAGTCCGTGACGGCTCGAGATATTTCGGGCCCTTCATGGGCGGGATAAACTGCAGGGACCTTCTCGAAACAATCCAGATAACCTTCGGGGTGAGACTCTGCCACACGAAGATAACGGAAAAGCCGCAGAGGGAGTGCCTAAACTACCACATCGGAAGATGCGGGGCGCCATGCGCGCACAAGATAACCAAAGAGGACTACGCGAAAAGGGTGGAGGGCGCCGTGTCCTTTCTGGACGGGAACCTAAAGCCCGCGCAGACCGTCTTAAAAGAGAAGATGACGGCCGCCGCGGACGCGGAAAACTTCGAGCAGGCGCTCGACTATAGGAACAAGCTCGAGATGCTCGACAAGCTCGAGCAAAAGAGGGTCACCGCCCTCGAGAGAAACATAGACGCGGACGTCGTCGCATACGCCACGAACGGGCTCTACTCCGCCGTGAACGTTCTCATAACCAGGGGCGGGATAATGCAGGGGGGCTTTTCGTACGCCCTCGAGGACGCACACCTGACGGACTCCGAGGCCGTGACGAACTTCATGACCTCATACTACCAGACGCACATGCCCCCGCAGGAGATTATCTGCGCGGAGTGCGAGGCGGAGCTTCTCACGCAGTATTTTAAGGAACAGTACAAAAAGTCGGTGGACATAACCGAGGCAAGGCAGGGCGTGAAGTTCCGTCTTTTGCAGATGGCGCAAAAAAACGCCGAGGACTTTCTGGAAAAGTCCGTGGACAAGATAAAGCACCGCGACGACATGACGGTAAACGCCTGCGAGAGACTCAAAGAGATTCTGCATCTCAAAAGATACCCCAAGCGCATGGAGTGCTACGACATATCAAACGTCAGTGGCGTCGATAAGGTGGGGGCCATGGTGGTCTTTTCGGACGGCGAACCGGACAAGCAAAGCTACAGACGTTTTAAGATAAAGACCGTCGAGGGTGCGGACGACTTCGCGTCGCTAAAAGAGATGCTCACAAGAAGGCTTTCAAAGCTCGGGACGGACGAGGAGGAGAGGTTTCCCAGGCCGGACCTTGTCATAATAGACGGTGGCAAGGGGCAGCTATCCGCGGTCAAAGAGGTTTTCGACGGCTTTAAACTCGATATCGACCTCATTTCCCTCGCGAAAAAAGAGGAGGAGATATTCACCGTGGACTCCGACGAGAGCGTGAGGCTTTCGCACCGGGATTTCTCCCTTCAGATGCTCCAAAGGATAAGGGATGAGGCGCACAGGTTCGCCGTGACGTATTTTAGGAACCTTCACTCAAAGAGAAATCTTTCGAGCGTCCTCGAGGAAATTGACGGCGTGGGGAAACAGAAAAGAGAGACCTTAATGGAAAAGTTCGGCTCTCTCGACAAAATCATGTCGGCAAAAAAAGAAGAGATAGCGGCGGTCCCCGGGATTGGGGAAAAGCTCGCGGAGAAAATAAAAACCTATCTGGAGGAAAACCTTTGATGAAAAAGCTTAATCACCCCCTCATACTTTCCGATTTCGACAACACCATAACGACCAAAAAGGGGGAGATCCTTCCCGAGGTCACAAAGGCCATAAACGAGTACGTCGCCGCGGGCGGGATATTCTGCGTGATAACGGGCAGGATGCTTCCCGCGATAATGCCGAGGGTGAAAGAGATTGGTCTTAAAGGGCTCGTCGCCGCGTACCAGGGCAGCATGATTGTCAACATCGCGACGGGCGAGGTTCTCCGCGAAAACACCATGTCAATTGACGAGTGCCTCTACATAACGGAAAAGCTCGAGGGCATGGGGAGAAAGATAAACTACTACGCCGACGAAAAGCTCTACACGGACTGGCAAAGGGGCGACGAGCCTTTGGAAAATTACTGCCGCGCGACGGCGACCGAGCCGCACTGCATGGAGGGCGGGGAGAAGGTCTCCGACTTTATAAGGCGCACGAGGCTTCGCGCGAGGAAGATCATATGCCTTGTCTCAAAAGAGGAAAGGGACTTTTTCTACGCGGAGCTTATGAGGACTTTCGGGGAGGAATACGACGTCACGGTAAGTTCCTCGACTCTCGCGGAGCTCTCCCCCAAGTCAGACAACAAGGGGACGGCCCTCGAGTACATCGCAAGTTATTACGGCATCCCCATATCGGAGACCGTGGCCGTCGGGGACAATCTCAACGACCTTCCCATGATAAAAAAGGCCGGCATAGGGATTGCCGTCAAAAACGCCGAGCCGGAGCTCGTGAGAGCCGCCAAGGCCGTCACGATATCTTGCGACGAGGGGGCAGTTGCGAAAGTCATAGAGGATTACGGATTTGCAAAAGACTGAGCTTTTGGCCCCCGCGGGAAACACGGAGACCGCGAAAATCGCTATATATTCCGGCGCGGACGCGGTGTATCTGGGGCTCAAGTCCTTTTCCGCGAGGGACGCGGCGGAAAACTTCGACAGGGATTCGCTTAAGGAAATCATAGCCTTCGCACACTTTTTCTCGCGTAAGGTGTACGTCGCCCTCAACACCGTCGTAAAAGAGTCGGAGCTTGATGAATTTTTCCGTGCGGCGGAGGAGGCGCTCTCCCTCGGCGCGGACGCGCTGATACTCCAGGACATGTATTTGGGGTCCCTCATAAAAAAGAGCTTCCCCGAGGCGAGGCTCCACCTGTCCACGCAGGCGGGCGTATGCAACGCCATGGGGGCGGAGGCCGCGAAGGAGCTCGGGTTTTCGAGGGTGATAGCCGCCCGCGAGACGCCCGTAAAGGACCTTGCCGAAATTTCAAAGATAATCGAGTGCGAGGCCTTCGTGCAGGGGGCGCTTTGTACGTGCTATTCGGGCCAGTGTTATTTTTCCTCGTTCGTGGGCGGAAACTCCGGAAACCGGGGAAGGTGCAAGCAGCCCTGCAGAAAGCTCTATTCATGGGACAGGGAGGACTACGACACTCCCGCGTACAGGCTGTCGCTTTGCGACCTTCGCGTAGGCGAGTACACGCCGAGGCTCATAGCCGCGGGGGTGACGTCTCTCAAGATAGAGGGAAGGCTCCGAAGGCCCGAGTACGTCGCCGCGGCGGTTAGATACTACAGGGACATACTGGACGGAATACCTACGGAAGACGACGAGCGCGCCTTAAGGCGCACGTACAACCGCGGGGGCTACACGAAGGGCCTCGCCTTCGGCCAGAGCGGCAAGCTCATATCCTCCGTCGTGCAGGGGCACATCGGCGAGTGCGCGGGCACGGTGGAGATAATCGCGGGAAGACCCGTGTGCAGGACGCGTGACAGCTTCGGGAAAGGCGACGCGTTCAAGATACTCCGGGACGGCAAAGAGGTGGGCGGCGCGGTTTTCGGCGAGAAGACCAACGCGGGTTTCTCGCTCAAATCCTCGGCAAATCTCAAGCGCGGCGACCAGGTGTTCGTGACGACGGACGCCTCGCTTAACCGCGAGCTCGCCGAGACGACGGCGGAAAAACCAGTCAGAATCTCGATCCGCCTCATGCCCGGAGAAAAGCCCAGGGCGGAGATAGACGGCGTCGTGATTTACGGCGACGACGTGCTCGAGGAGGCAAAAGAGAGGCCCGTCACGAGGGCCGAAGTCATGTACTCCTTCACGCGTGACACAGGCCATCCGTTCTTTGTGGCTTTCATGGAGCACGGCGACGTGGAGCTTGGGAACGTCTTCATACCCGTATCCCGCCTCAACGCGTTCAGACGCAAGGTATTCGACGGGTACTGGGAAAAGTCCACGGCGCGGGACGATATAGAGGTTAAAATTAACGCGGAGTATGTGCCGCTGAGTGGGAGAAACGGAAAGGTCGCTGTCATCGCGGAAGACCTTTCGGGGCTCAAGGCCGACATAGGGATATTAAAGCCCAAAAATTTCGCGGAAATAGACGAAAAACTCTGGCGTGAATTTTCGGGGGAGAAGTATCTTTTCTTGCCTCCCTATCTTACGGGATACGAGATTGACCAGATTGCCCCGCTCATATCCCCTTTCGACGGCATATACGCGGACGGCGTGTACGGCGTCGGGCTCGCGAAAAAGCTCGGCAAATGTCTTTTCGCGGGGACGGGGTTCAACGTGACGAACTCGGCGGACGTCGCGCTTTGCGGCGCGAAATACATAGCGCTTTCCAAGGAACTCACGGCTAAAGAGGCGGAGGAAATTTCCGCGGAAAACACCTTCTATCTCACGGCGGGCGCCATTAAGCTTATGGACCTCGTATACTGCCCGTTTGATAGGCGTTGCGACACGTGCGACAAAAAAGAGTGGTACACCTTAACGGACGAGGCGGGAAGAAAGTTCCCGGTGAGAAGGTACGGGACGCCGGCGTGCAGGTTCGAGCTTTTCAACTGCGACGACCTCGTATGCGAAAATAATTTCACGGGAAGACTTTTCGACTGCACGAAAGGGAAGGCTTCCGAGACCCTGGCGGCTTTTGACGCGGAAAATCTAAAAGAGATATACAGAAAACACACGGGCGGACACTCGGTAAGACCCGTATTGTAGGACATGGAAAGGGAAGACAGCGCGAAACTCGAGCTCAACAAAATTCTTTCCGCGTGCGCGGATTTCGCTTCACTCCCGGGGGCGAAAGCTCAAATTCTTGCCACGGTCCCCGCAAAAAATGCGGAGGAGGCGAGGGAGAGGCTTTCTTTCACCTCGGAGTGTTATAAGCTTTTATTCGAGTACGGGAGCGGGAAAATAGAGGCCTTCGGGGACGTACTGCCTCTCGTCGACAGGGCGGCGAAATCTTCGACGCTGTCCATGCGGGAGATAAGGGACGTTGCCGCGCTTTTATCATCCGCCCGCGCCGCGCACGACGCTATATGCGGGGTAAAGGAAGAAGACGTGCCAGTCTGCAAAATTTACGCGAAAAGGCTTCGGTACGACGAGAGGCTGGAAGGCGACATAAGGAGAAAGGTCATAGCGGACGACGCACTCGCGGACGACGCGAGCGACGAGCTCTACGAAATTCGCTCCAGGATAAAGGAGGTCAACGAGAAAATCCGCTCGCGGCTCGGGGAGTACGTCTCGGGGCGCGACAGCGAATATCTCCAGGAGTCCATAGTCACGATGAGGGGCGGAAGGTACGTCGTGCCCGTAAAGGCGGAGCACAAGACGCACGTCAAAGGCTTCGTGCACGACAGGTCGGCCTCCGGAGCGACGTTTTTCATAGAACCCGAATACGTTCTGGAGCTCAACAACGAGCTTGTGGCCTTGCAGATAGACGAAAAAGAGGAGATAGAGAAAATCCTCGCGCACCTCACGGCGAGGGTCGGAAGAATGGCTTCCGAGCTTAACGAGGACGTGGAGATTCTGGATACCCTCGAAGCGGGCTTTTCCGTGGCGGACTACTCCTATTCCGTGAAGGGCGTGTGTCCCGAGGTGAACGGGAAAGGAAGGACCGAGATTATAAAGGGCAGGCACCCCTTAATAGACAAAAAGAAGGTCGTGCCCGTGTCGGTGACGCTCGGCGAGGGGTACCGTTTCCTGATACTTAGCGGCGCGAACACCGGCGGCAAGACCGTGACGCTCAAGATGTGCGGGCTTTTCTCGCTCATGGCGGCATGCGGGATTTTCGTGCCCGCGGAGGAAGGGACGAAGATAGCGGTTTTCGACGGTGTCTTCTGCGACGTCGGGGACGCGCAGTCCATAGAGGAGAGCCTTTCGACTTTTTCCTCGCACATGACGAACATCATAGACATATGCCGGAGGGCCACCGAAAACTCTCTGGTCCTTCTGGACGAGCCGGGCGGCGGCACCAACCCCGACGAGGGCCAGGCGATAGCCAGGGCCGTGCTGGAACATTTAACAAAACTCGGCTGCGAGGGTATAATAACCACGCACTTCACCCCGCTCAAGGAGTTCGCGTACACCGCCGAGGGCGTGGAGAACGCGAGCATGGAGTTCGACTCGGCCACATTGCAGCCTCTTTACAGGATGAAGACCGGTCTTCCCGGGGCGTCCAACGCTCTCGCGATATGCAGAAGGCTCGGCATGGACGATGAAATCCTCAAAAGTGCGGAGGGGTATCTTTCCGAGGGCGCGCGCTCGTACGAGAACATAATGAAGCGGGCCGAGGATGCCGAGGTCGAGGCGAGAAAAACCCTCGGAGAGGCACAGAAAAAGAAGCTCGAGCTCGATGCCGCCGTTAGGGAACAGAAACAAATTGCCGATTCGCTTAAGAAAGAAAAAGAGAAGATAACCCGGAACGCCAAATCAGAATCGAGGAGGATAATCGCGGAAAGGACCGAGGACGCTGAGAGGATGGTGAGGGAGATCGAGGAGATCTTCAAAAAAGACGAAAAGACGCATGAGGACCTCATCCGCGCGAGGACGGTCAGAAACAAACTCGTAAAAAACCCCGTCCCGGAAGAAAAGGAAGAGGAAACCGTTCTCACGGAAAAGTTCGTTCCCGCGACTATAGACACCATAAAGGTCGGACAGAGGGTCTTCGTCCCTTCCGCGGGCTGTGAGGCGGACGTCATCGCGGTGCACACCCAAAAAGGCGAGACCGAGGTGGCGATAGGGTCAGTCAGATACCGCTGCAAGATATCCGACGTGGGGATTGTGAGAGAGGTCGAGGAGAAAAAGAGCAAAGTCAGCTTTGTCAAAGGCGGGAAGGAGGCTCCTCCGAGGCTTGAGACGAACGTCATAGGCATGAATGTCGAGGAAGCCCTATCCGAGGTGGACGCTCTCATAGACGAGGCGGTGCTTTCAAATCTCGAGGAGATTAAGGTCATACACGGCGTCGGAAAAGGAATTTTGAGGTCGGCGATAGCCGGGCACCTTCAGAAAAACAAGCACGTCGCGTCGTACAGGCTCGGAAGGTACGGAGAGGGCGAGAGCGGCGTCACCTTCATAAAGCTCAAAAAATGAGGGTTTTAAGACTACAAAGTAGTCTTAAGCCGGACTACATATAGGGTGTAGTCTTAAGCAAAAAATGTAGTCTTAAATGTAGTCTTAAGC